>DATLLM010000373.1:0-9286 GCA_035537855.1 Chloroflexota bacterium
GGGGCCGCCCCGGCCGGGGACGCCCCCCCCGCCGGCACGGTCGCCCGCGCCCCAGCCCGGCTCGTCTGGCAGATCCGCGGTGGCCCGACCTACGAGGAGCTGGTCAAGACGATGCTCCCCGCGTTCAAGGAGCAGCACCCCAACGTCACCGTGGAGTACGCCGCCAGCGGGGCGGGCAACAACGAGAAGACGATGACCCTGATGATCGCCGGGGAGGGCCCAGACGTCTTCCAGAACTGGCCCCCCGGCATCTGGGAGCTGTCCGCCCAGGGCCAGGTGCAGAACCTCAACGAGTACACCCGGGACCTGCGCAAGGCGGACCTGGACGACTTCATCGCCTACCAGTGGGAGACCGTCCAGATCCCCACCACCAGCTTCCGCTACGGCCTGCCCACCTACGTGGACATGGACGTCCTCTTCTACAACAAGGCCCTCTTCCGGCAGCGCGGGGCCAAGGAGCCGACGGCGGACTGGGGGCGCGACGAGTACGCCGCGGCCCTCAAGCAGCTCACCTTCGCCGACGGCAACGGCGCCCGCGTCTACGGCGGGACCAAGCCGGCCAACAGCTTCATCCGGGGCCAGAACCTGATCACCATGTTCGGCGGCCACGTCGTCGACCCCAAGGACCTGACCAAGACCCAGCTCGACCAGCCGGCCGCCCAGGCCGGCCTGGAGTGGGCCCGCGCCCGCCTCTTCGACGACCAGTCGTGGGCCTCGCTCGACGCCAACAAGCGGGACTGGCAGCCCAACTCCCCGCGCGACGGCTTCCTCCAGGGGCGGATCGCCACGTTCGAGGAGGGCATGGGCCAGCTGCAGCGCATGGCCGAGGGGATGCAGGCGGAGTGGGACATCCAGCACGTCCCCAAGGGCCCGGCCAAGCGCACCGCCCTGGGGGACACGGACGCCTGGTCCATGTGGCGCCAGAGCAAGGCCAAGGACGCCGCCTGGGACCTGCTCAAGTTCGTCACCGCCCGCCCCTGGTACGAGCGCCAGGCGGAGATCGAGCAGCTGATCCCGTCCCGCAAGTCCGCCCTCGACCACTGGGTCAAGGCGGTGCGCCAGCGCTACCCCGTGCTGGAGAAGGTCAACCTCAAGGTGGTCACGGACGCCCTGACCGCCATGAACTACCTGACCCCGACCGAGAACTTCCTCTGCCAGACGGAAGCCGGGCTGGTGATCAACCCGGCCCTGAACCAGATCCTGCGCGACGGCACCGCCCGCCCCATCCTGATGCGCGATCTCAAGCCCCAGATCGAGAGCGCCGCCGGCGGGTGCGGGGCCACCTTCAAATAGCCTTCGGGCGCCGATCCGGCCGCGCCGCCGGTCGCGCCGCAGTGCAAGAGTCAGGAGGAGCGGGTGTCCACCATCACCGTCGGCCTGGTCGGAAAGCGCGCCGGGTCGTTCGTCGCCGGCCTCGAATCGCTCCCGGACGTGCGCATCGCCGCCGTCTGCGAGCCGGACGCGGCGGCCCGCGAGCGCCTCGCCGCCCGGGCCGGCGTCGCCGCCGCCGGGCAGCACGCGGACTACGGCGACCTGCTCGACCGCGCCCGCCCGGACGTCGTCGTCCTCGGCACCCCCATGCCCCTCCACGTCCCCCAGGCCGTCGCCGCCCTGCAGCGCGGCGCCCACGTGCTCAGCGAGGTCACCGCCGCCGTCGACCTCGAGCAGTGCCGCGCCCTCGTCCGCGCCGCCCGCGCCGCCGAGCGCGCCGGCGGCGCGCGCTACATGATGGCCGAGAACTACTGCTACCGGAAGGACGTCGTCCTGGTGCGGGCGATGGCCCTGGCCGGACTCTTCGGCGAGTGCTACTTCGCCGAGGGCGAGTACCTGCACGACGTCAAGCCCCTGCACCACCTCGCGGACGGCTCCCCGACCTGGCGCTCCACCTGGCAGGTGGGCAAACGGGGCTGCACCTACGGCACCCACTCCCTCGGCCCCGCCCTGGAGTTCTTCGGGCCGGCGGCCAGAGTCGTGTCCGTCAGCTGCACCGGCTCGGGCGTCCACACCAATCCGCAGCACGTCCAGGACGACACCTGCTTGATGGTCTGCCAGCTCAACACCGGCGGGCTGATAAAAGTGCGCCTGGACATGCTGAGCAATCGCCCCCACGCCATGGCCTACTACTCCTTGCAGGGCACCCGTGGCGCCTACGAGGCCTCCCGCGTCCCCGGCGCCGATCCGCACGTCTGGCTCGAAGAGACCGGGCTCGATCCGGCCGATCCCGCCGGCGGGCGCGGCCAGCGCGCGTGGCGCGCCCTCTGGGAGTACGAGCGCCACCTGCCGGAGATGTGGCGCGACCCCACAGACGCCGCCCTCCGCGCCGGCCACGGCGGCGGCGACTACTTCATCGTCCGGGACTTCGTCACCGCCATCCGCGACGGCGCCCCGCCGCCGATCGACGTCTACCGGGCGATGGACTACACCGTACCCGGGATCATCTCCGAGCAGTCCATCGCCGCCGGCGGCGCCCCCCTGCCGGTGCCCGACCTGCGCGACCTCGACGCCGCGCCCGGGACGCCGGCCCCCGAACAGGCGAACGGCCAGCGCAACGGCCGCCCGAACGGCGTCTCCGCTCCGGTCGTGCTCGCTCCCGCGGCGCCCGCGGCCGAGGCCCCCCGGCGCCAGCTGCGCATGTGGCGCCCCACCCTGGACGGACTGCCCGAGCTGGAGGTGCCGGCCGGCTACGCCCTGCGCAGCTTCGCGCCCGGGGACGAGGCCGCCTGGGGGGAGATCATGTCCGCCGAAGGGGGCATCGGGCGGGACTGGACGGTGGAGAAGGTGCGCGAGCGCCTGATCGATCGCCCCCAGTTCGAGGCCGCCGGGCTCTTCTTCGCCACCAGCGACGCCGAGGGCGGACGCCCCGTCGCCTCGGCCTGCGCCTGGCGCTTCCTCCCCGGCCCGGAGGCCCCAACCGACCAGCTCGTCCCCGGCATGGGCAACGTGCACATGGTCTGCTCCCTGAGCCGCCACCGCGGCCACGGCCTCGGCCGGCTGGTCACCCTGGCCGTGCTGCGCTACCTGCGCGACCGCGGCGATACCTCGGCCGACCTGACCACGGACGACTTCCGCCTGGCCGCGATCAAGTGCTACCTCGGCCTCGGCCTCGTCCCCGCCTCGCGCACCGATCCCGGGCGCCTGGACGACCACGAGGCCCGCTGGGGCGCGGTCTTCACCGCCCTGCTGTCGCCGCGCCCGGCCGCCGTGCCCTGACCGGGCGCCCCCGACCGGGCGCCCGGTCCCGCAGGCGCCCTCCCTAGCGGTCGACCACGATGGGGCTCGACCAGGCGATGTGCCCGTCCTGCTGGGTCACCCTGACCAGGTAGTAGCTGCGCCCCGCCGGCGGCCGGTCGCGCACCTCCATCGCCGCCGCCCGCGGCTGCCCCGGGCCCGGGTCGCGCTCCACCACCACCCGCTGTCCGACCCCCCCGGCGTCGACCTCGATGGGCTGCTCGTCGGCCGCGGCCAGGGTGAAGCGGAAGGTCGCCGGCCCCGTCGCGAACTCCAGGGTCGCCTCGCCCTCGCCCTCCACCTGCACGGTGATCCCGTCCCAGTCCCCGGCCGTCACCGAGCGCCAGGCGACGTGCTCCCCGCCCTGCTCGTAGATCCCGTCCTCGGGTTGATCGAAGCCCCAGCCGCTGGCGCCGGTGATCCGGGCCCGGCCGGCGACGACGCGCAGCGCCCCCGCCCAGTCCGTCAGGCGGCGACGGGCCCGGATGCGCGACCCCGTCCAGCCGATGCGCAGGGCGTACGTCCCGGCGGGCGGCGCCGGCGCCGGCAGCGGGGCGCCGGCCAGCACCTCCGGCCAGCGCAGCACCTCCGCCCGCCACAGGGGCGCCGTGCCGTGGACGGCGACCCCGAGCGTCACCTCGCCCGACCCGGAGCGCTCCCGGGGCAGGTGGGTGCCCATGGGATGCGCCGGCGACCCCCCGGCCGGCCCGTCGCCGTCCCCGTCGGAGAGGCGCAGGGAGACGTCGAGCAGCAGGCGCGCCCCGGTGGTGGCGTAGGTGCGCCGGGCCCGGATGGCCTCCCAGACGGCCTCCCGGCTGCCGTCGGCGGCGAGCACGGCGGTCAGGCCGCCCCCGGTGGCGAAGTGCCCCCGGGGGGAGTGGCTCATCCCCGGCCGTCCGGTGTGGTCGTCGCTCCCGGCCGAGACGCCGAAGACGTGCCCCCCGGCGAAGGCGTCGCCGGCGAGCCACTCGAAGACGCCCCAGCAGGAGGCGATCTCCACCAGCGGCATGAGCGACTCGTCGAAGAACTCCAGCAGGTTCGCGTAGCGCCCCCCGACGTGCGGGATCAGGATCACGTCGTCCCGGCCCCGGAAGGCCTGGTACAGGTCGGAGACGGGGAAGCGATCGGTCGCCTCGTCCGAGCGGTCGGCGATCTGCCAGTGCCCCGAGCGGTGCAGGGTGTAGTCCTGCCCCGGGCCCCCCTTGAAGTGGACGTTGTGGTCGCCGCCGCCGGGGGTGTTGCCCGACCACTCGTAGCCGGCGAAGGTGAGGAACCGGTTCTCCGCGTCGTAGGCCTGCGTCTTGGCCATGATCGCCCGCCACACCGGCTCGGTCACCTGGAAGTCGTTGCCCTGGTGCCCGACGAAATCCACCGCGGCGCAGTCCCGGGCGTGGGAGAAGTACTCGTCCAGGGTGCCGCTGCCCACGGTCTCCTCGGACTGGGCGTGCAGGTCGCCCCACACCGTGCGCCGCCGCGGCGGGGCCTCCGGGGGGTGCACCCGCACCGGGTTGCTCTCCCCGACCAGCCCGCTCGCCGCATCCGTCCGGCGCAGGGTGGTCACGCCCGGCGAATCCAGCGTCGCCGCCTCGCGGCGGTGCCCGGTGACGTTGCCCCAGCGGTCGATCGTCACCGCCGTGACCTCGAACGCCCGCCCGGCGGTCACGTCGGACGGGACGTGCAGGCGCAGCCGGTCCGGGGCCCCCGCCACCACCGGCACCTCGGACGGCCCGGCGACGGGCAGGAAGATGCCCGTGCCGTAGGCGTCGACCAGCACCTGCAGGCGCAAGGGGCCGGCGTAGGTCTGCCCCCGGGCGCCGGGCGAGCCCCCGCTGCGGTCGCCGAACGTCACCCGCACGGTGTCCCCCGGCCGCACCGCCCGGTCGCGCACCCGCAGGGACAGGATGCGCTTCCAGGGGCGGACGCCCAGCTCGCCGTCGTAGCGGGCCTCGATCCGGCACGGCCCCGGCGTCGACCAGGCCACCGTGCAGTAGTCCGGCGCCGCCGGATCGGTCAGCTGCGGCGCGCCCAGATCGCTCGTCTGGTGCAGCGCGATGCGCAGCGCCCCCACGTCGTCGATGCCGAAGCGCCCGGCGGTGTAGGTCAGCGTCCAGGTGCCGAACGCCCCGGCCACGACCGGCCCGGTGGGGGTCAGGCTGACGCTCCCCAGCCGGCCGTCCGCCGGCGGCGCCGTCGGCGGCCAGACCGGCGAGGGCAGCAGGCCGCTCATCCCGCGACGGCCGCGGCGAGCGCGGCCAGGGGGTGCGTCCGCTCGCTCAGGGGCAGGGGCAGGCGCGCCCCGGCCAGGTGCGAGGCGTAGACGGCCACGATCATCTCCAGGGCCGCCGTCGCGTCCCGCCCGTCGCTCATCGTCGGCCGGTCCTCCTCGACGGCGCTCAACAGGTCGGCGGCGAACAGCCGATCGCTCTCGAAGAACTCGTTCGCCGCCGGCGGCGCCGGCGCCGCCCCGGGGACGCCGGCCACGAGCGCCGGCGGGTCGATCCGCTCCCAGGTGGCCTCCGGGTAGGCGAACGTCCGGGGCAGGACCCACACCGGCGAGCCCGGCGTCCCCCGGATGGAGATGATGCCTCCCGTGCCGCAGAGCTCGAGGTGGTAGTAGTCGCGGTTGCCGCCGTCCTCCGCCCGGGCGCTCTCGAACGTGCCGGTCACCCCCCCGTCGAAGCCGAACGTCGCCACCACGTCGTCCCCCAGCAGCGGGCCGAGCGGCTCAGTGTCCGAGTAGCCCACGTCCGCCGCCGTCGCGTCCCGTCCGCCGCGGGTGACCCGGGCGTTGCACCACCGCGCCTCGCCGGCGAACAGGCGCATCAGGTCCATCAGGTGGGTGCCCAGCACGAGCAGGTCCTCGCCGCCGCTGCGGGCGTCGCACTTGCCCACCGCCCGCATCATCCGCAGCCGGCCGATGCGCCCCCCGGCGAGCAGCCGGCGCGCCTCCCGCGGGGCCACCCGCGTCCGGTTGTAGTGGGCCACGGTCAGCTTCGTCCCGTGCGCCGCGCAGGCGGCGACGATCCGGTCGGCCACGTCCAGCGACGGCGCGAGCGGCTTCTCGCACAGGATGGCCCTCACCCCCGCCTCGGCCGCGGCCACGATGCTCGCCTCGTGCTCGTCCGGCCAGCGCGTGCACACCGCCACCAGATCGGGCCGCTCCTCGGCGAGCATCACCCGCGGGTCGGCGTAGCTGCGCCGGGCGCCGGAGCGCGCCGCCGCCCTGGCCCGCCCGGCCGCGTCCGGATCGGCGCACGCCACCACCTCAACCCTGGGCAGGCCCCAGAAGGCCATGTCCATCCCGTGCCCGAAGTCCCCCCGCCCGGTGTGCCCGATCAGAGCGGCCCGGTAGCTGCCCGTGTACACCTCGTTCTCCCTTACTGCCCGCTTCGTCCCCGCCCCGAAGGACGGCCTGCGCTCCCGGCCGGTGCCGGGCGTTCCGAACCGCCCTGTGGGCCTCTGGTGCGTCTCCACTCCCCGGGAGTGCCGTCCGCCGCGACACCAGACCTCCGGGGCGGGCTCAGACGTCCACGATCGGGAAGCGCACGGGGACGTGCCCGTTCGCGTTCGACTGCAACATCCCCAGGATCACCGCCGGGGCCCGGCTCGCCTCCTGCGCCGTGTAGCGCGGGGCCCGCCCCTCCTCGACGCAGGCGATCAGCTCGGCGATCGCCGCCGGCGTCTCGCCGAGCGAGGTCACCGCCGCCGGCACCACCGTCCAGCTGCGCAGCTGGCTCGACGTCCCTTCCGGGACGCTCCCGATGAAGGCCGAGACGTCGTCGACCCGCAGGTGCCCGCGCTCGCAGAACACCTCGAGCTCCACCCCGCCACCGGTGGCCCCCTTGGAGCAGTTGATGAACGCCCGCACGTCGTTCTCGTAGTGCACCAGGCCGCTGCCGCCCGGATCGGTCGCCGGGTCCCGGCCTCCGTCGCCGGCGTAGCGCGGGGGGTGCCCGGCGTGCTCCCCGTCCAGGATGCCGGTCACCCAGTCCGGCGCCGCCCCGGCGAACCAGTTGACCGTATCCACCAGGTGACCGCCGTTCCGGAACAGCATCGCCCGGTCGCCGACCCACGAGCCGGCGATGCGCTTGACCGGGCCGAGCCGCGCCCCATCGCCCACGAGGGCCCGCGCCTGCACCCAGTGCGGGCGCCAGCGCCGGGAGTGATTCACGGTCAGCGCCGTCCCCTGCCGCGCGCAGACCTCGATCATCCGCTGCGCCTCGGCGATCGTGGTCGCGATCGGCTTCTCGCACAGGATGGCCTTCACCCCCGCCTCGGCCGCGTCGATCACGATCTGGGCGTGGCGGTGGTCCGAGGTGACCACGCTGAGCACGTCCGGCCGCGCGGCCGCGAGCAGCTCGCGGTGGTCCGTGTACGTCTCCGCCCCGGGCAGGGCGCCGCCCCAGTTCGCCGCGAACTGCTCGAGCACCGCCTCCTTGATGTCGCAGACCGCTACCACCTCCGTCCCCGGGTAGGCGTGGTACGCCGCCACGTGGGAGTGGGGCCAGGCGGTGCCCAGGACGGGGTACGGCTGCCGCGCCGCCGGCTTGCCGGTGCCGATTCCGCTCAGGCCGATCACGGCCGCTCGGTACGTCTTCACGCTTCTCTCTCTCTCACCGCGGTCGCTTCTCTCAGATCCGCTCCGGGTGCTGCTGCACCACGTCGTCCAGGGCGCTGTGGATGCGGGCCCGGATGCCGCCGAAGTGCTCGAGGATCGCCTGGCGCGCCGCCGGCCCGTCCCGCTGCTCCAGGGCTTCGACGATGCGCCGGTGATTCTCCCAGGTGCGCACGTTGTCGATCGCCTCGACGTGGGCCTGGTCGCGCAGCCGGCGGTAGACCGTCCAGAAGACGTCGAGCATCTTCAGCAGCAGCTGGTTGCCCAGCCCGATGTACAGGGTGCGGTGGAAGGCCCGGTCCTCTTCCTTGAAGTCGCCCGGGCCGGCGCTGAGCGCCGCCCGCTCCCCCATCCGGTCGACCAGGCTGCGCAGCACGCGCAGCTGGTCCGGGGACACCCGGGCCGCCGCCGCCTCGATGAAGCCCGCCTCCAGCTGGGTGCGCACCGCGAGCAGCTCGGCCAGGGTGTGGTGGTCGAAGAGCAGGCTGTACTCCAGGTTGGCCACGATCGGGTCGAACGTGAAGGGGCGCACGAACAGCCCGACCCCCGGGCGCGTCTCCAGGATGCCGACCGACTCCAGGGCCTTGACCGCCTCCCGCACGGACGTGCGGCTGATGCCCAGATCGCGGGCCAGACTGCCCTCCGCCGGCAGGGGATCGCCCGCCCGCAGCCCGTGCCCCAGGATGTAGGACTTGATCCGCTCCTGGGTGGACTCGTGCCGCCGCCCGGCGACGGCCGCCGTCCCGCTCATGCCGGGATCTTGCCCAGCACGACGTCCCCCGCCCGGGTCGCCTCCCGCGCGGCGTCCGGGACCGACTTCACCCCGGCGAACGCCGGCAGCAGCGCCTTGTAGACCTCGTCCCGCCAGGTGTTCCAGCCGATGAAGATCTCCGGGTCCCGGAAGGCCGGCGTCATCTCCTGGATGATCTTCTGGCTCGCCGGCGGGCCGGCCAGGTACTTGGGGCCGGCGATGACGGACTTGAGCACCGGCATGGCCCCCGGACCGATCTCCACGATCAGGTCCTGGGCCACCTTGCTCGACGCGCACCAGGCGGCGAATCGCACCGCCTGCTCGAAGACGCCCCGCTTCGCCGCCGAGGCGGTCACCGTGTTGGCCTGGTCGTTGACGAAGACGTTGCGCTTGCCCACCTTCGGCCCGATCGGGTGGTACATCACGTCCCACTCGAACTTCCCGCCGATCTGCTTGTCCAGCCCCGCCCCGGGGGAGACGGAGAAGCCGACCGCGGCGTTGCCCGCCGGGAAGCTGGCCCCCGCCGGGTACGCCCCCTTCTCGTCGATCGGCGCCGCCGCGCCCTGGCGCTGCATCATGTCGACGAAGAACTGCAGCCCCTCGATCGACCCCGGCTGGTCGAGCAGGGTGCGCTTCTGGTCCGGCGACCAGCGCTCGCCGCCGTACCCCCAGACGAACGGCAGCCACTGGCC
>DATLLM010000374.1:0-18520 GCA_035537855.1 Chloroflexota bacterium
GCGGCCTCCCGGTCGGGGCCGTGCACGATCACCTTGCCGAGCATCGGGTCGTAGGCGGTGGAGACGACCTGCCCGCTCTCCAGCGCGGCGTCGACGCGGGCCCGGGCCGGCCACCGGACGAGGCTGGCGGTGCCGGCCTGCGGGAGGAAGCCGTGGAACGGGTCCTCGGCGTAGACCCGGGCCTCGATCGCGTGCCCGCTCAGGGTGACGTCGTCCTGGGTGAGCGGCAGCGGCTCGCCGGCGGCGACCCGCAGCTGGAGCTCGACCAGGTCGAGGCCGGTCACGAGCTCGGTGACCGGGTGCTCGACCTGGAGCCGGGTGTTCATCTCGAGGAAGTACGCCTCGCCGGTGTCGCTGTCGAGCAGGAACTCCACGGTGCCGGCGTTCTCGTAGCCGACCTCGCGGGCCAGCGCGACCGCCGACTCGGTGACCAGCTTGCGGACCTCCGCGGTGATGGTCGGGGCCGGCGCCTCCTCGAGCACCTTCTGGTGCCGGCGCTGCGTCGAGCAGTCGCGCTCGAACAGGTGCAGCACCGTGCCGTGCGCGTCGGCGAGCACCTGCACCTCGATGTGCCGGCCGTGCTCGACGTACTTCTCGACCAGGATCGTGTCGTCGCCGAACGCGGAGGCCGCCTCCCGCTTCGCGGCCGCGACGGCCGCCTCGAAGTCGGCGGGGTCTCGCACGATCCGCATGCCCTTGCCGCCGCCGCCCGCCGCCGCCTTCACCAGCAGCGGGTACGCCGACTTGTCAGAACCTGGGGCGGCTACAGCCACCTGAGAGTCTGACAACTCGGCGGAGGGCACCACCGGGACGCCGGCGGCGACGGCGATCTCGCGGGCGGCGTCCTTGCGGCCCATCTTGTCCATGACGTCGGCCGAGGGCCCGACGAGCTTGAGCCCGGCGGCCTCGACGGCGCGGGCGAACTCGGCGCGCTCGGACAGGAAGCCGTAGCCGGGGTGGACGGCGTCGGCGCCGACCTGCCGGGCGGCCGCGACGACGGCGTCGAGGTCGAGGTAGGACGTCACACGTACGGCGGCGTCGGCCTCCCGCACGTGCGGCGCGGTGGCGTCGAGGTCGGTGTGGATCGCGACGCTGCGCAGGCCGAGCGTGCGGCAGCCGCGCATCACGCGCAGGGCGATCTCGCCTCGGTTGGCGATCAGGACGGTGTGCACTGTCATCTCACATCCGGAAGATGCCGTAGGACGGCTCGGGGATCGGGGCGTTCAAGGTGGCGGCGAGGGAGAGGCCGAGCACGCGTCGGCTGTCGGCGGGGTCGAGCACGCCGTCGTCCCAGAGTCGGGCGGTGGCGTAGTAGGGACTCCCCTCGCGTTCGAACGAATCCAGGATGGGCCGGGTGAAGGCGGTGGCCTCCTCATCGCTGACCGTTTCGCCCCGCGCGGCGAGCGCGGCCTGGCGGACGGTGAGCAGGGTACTCGCCGCCTGCGGGCCGCCCATCACGGAGATGCGGGCGTTCGGCCACATCCACAGGAATCGGGGGTCGAAGGCCCGGCCGCACATGCCGTAGTTGCCGGCCCCGTACGACCCGCCGATGATGACCGTCAGCTTGGGCACGGCCGCCCCGGCGACGGCGGTGACGAGCTTGGCGCCGTCCCGGGCGATGCCCCGCTGCTCGTACTCCCGGCCGACGATGAACCCGGTGACGTTCTGGAGGAAGATCAGGGGGATGCGCCGCTGGCAGGCCACCTCGATGAAGTGGGCCCCCTTCAGGGCGCTCTCGGAGAAGAGGACGCCGTTGTTGCCCAGGATGCCCACCGGGTAGCCGTGGAGCCGGGCGAAGCCGCAGACCAGGGTCGGGCCGTAGCCGGCTTTGAACTCGTGGAAGCGGCTGCCGTCCACCAGCCGGGCGATGACCTCGCGCACGTCGAGCGCGGCCCGCACCTCAGGCGGGACGATCCCGTAGAGCTCCTCCGGGTCGAAGCGCGGCGCCTCGGGGGCGGTCTGCTCCCAGGGCAGCGGCGGCGGCGCCGCCCCCAGGTGGGAGACGATGCGGCGCACGATGGCCAGGGCGTGGTCGTCGCTCTCCGCCAGGTGATCGGCCACGCCGGAGAGCTGGGTGTGCACCACCGCCCCGCCCAGCTCCTCGGCGCTGACCTCCTCCCCCGTCGCCGCCCGCACCAGGGGCGGACCGGCGAGGAAGATCGTCCCGGTGCCGCGGACGATGATCGTCTCGTCGCTCATCGCCGGCACGTAGGCGCCGCCGGCGGTGCAGGAGCCCATCACGGCCGCGATCTGGGGGATGCCGGCCGCCGACATGCGAGCCTGGTTGTAGAAGATGCGCCCGAAGTGGTCCCGGTCGGGGAAGACCTCCGCCTGGAGCGGCAGGAAGGCGCCACCAGAGTCCACCAGGTAGACGCAGGGCAGGCGGCACTGCTGGGCGATCGCCTGCGCCCGGAGGTGCTTCTTGACGGTGATGGGATAGTAGGCGCCCCCCTTGACGGTGGCGTCGTTGGCCACCAGCATCACGGTGCGGCCGGCGACGGTGCCGATCCCGGTGACGATCCCCCCCGCCGGCACCTCGTCGCCGTACATCCCGCCCGCGGCCAGGGGGGAGAGCTCGAGGAAGGGCGAGTCGGGGTCGAGCAAGCGGCTGATTCGCTCCCGCACCGGCAGCTTGCCCCGCTCCCGATGGCGTTGGCGCGCCGGCGCCGGGCCGCCATCCTGGACCGCCCGCAGCCGCTCGCGCAGCTCGCCGGCCAGGGCGCTGTTGTGGGCCACGTTGGCGCGGAAGGCCGCGTCCTCCGGGCGCACGTGGGTCGGCAGGGGCGTCATCGCGCCGTCAGCAGGGAGCGGGCGATGACCTGCCGGTTGATCTCGCTCGTGCCCTCCCCGATCTCGTTGATCTTCACCTGGCGCCAGTACCGGGCGACGTCGCTCCCTTCGAGGAAGCCGGCCCCGCCGTGGATCTGCACCGCCTGGTCGGCGGCGCGCTTGGCCGCTTCCGAGGCGAAGACTTTGGCCATGCTCGCCTCGCGCGAGTACGGCCGCTGCCGGTCCTTCAGCCAGGCCGCCTTGAGCACCAGCGTGCGGGCCAGCTCGATCTCGGTGGCCATGTCCGCCAGCTTGAACTGGATGGCCTGGAACTCGGCGATGGCGCGCCCGAACTGGCGCCGCCGCCGGGCGTGGTCGAGCGCCGCCTCGAAGCAAGCCTGGGCGAGTCCGACGGAGAGGGCGGCCACGGCGACCCGGCCGGCGTCGAGGGTGGAGAGGAACTGGCGGAAGCCGGCGCCGCGCGCGCCGAGCAGGTGGTCCTGGGGGACGGTGCAGGCGTCGAACCGCAAGGGGCGCTGGTCCGACGCCCGCCAGCCCAGCTTCTCGTACGGTGCGCCCCGGGTGTAGCCCGGCGTCTCCTGCGGCACGAGGATGGCGCTCAGCTCGGGGCGACCGTCCGGGCGCGTCCCCGTGCGGGCCATCACGGTCACCCCGGCCGTGAGGTCGGTCCCCGCGTTGGTGATGTACTTCTTCGCCCCGTCGATCGTCCACCGCCCGTCGCGCAGCGCGGCCACCGTCTCCGTCCCGCCGGCGTCCGTGCCGGCGTTCTCCTCGGTCAGACCGAAGGCCCACAGGCGCCGGCCGGTGGCGCAGGGGGCCAGGAAGCGCCGCTTCTGCGCCTCGGTTCCGTAGTCGGCGATGGGCGAGCAGCCCAAGGTGGTGTGGGCTTCGACGGTGATCGCGACCGAGGTGTCGGCCCGGCTCAGCTCCTCGATCACCAGGCAGTAGGCGACGAAGTCCCCGCCCGAGCCGCCGTACTCCTCGGGCAGCGTCAGTCCGAGCAGTCCGAGCCCGGCCAGGTCGGCGACGATGTCGTAGGGGAAGCGCTGCTCGCGGTCGAGCTGGACGGCGCGCGGCCGGATCGTCGCCTGCGCGTAGTCCCGGGCCAGGTCACGCCAGCGGCGCTGCTCGGAGGAATAGTCGAAGTCCATGGCTCCACCTGAGAGGCAGCCTACGGTGCGGCCCCGCCGGGTGCAAGAGGCCCTCAGGCCGGGAAGATGGCGTTGCTCAGGGCCAACGGGACGTCGCGTCCCTGCGCGTAGAGCTCGACGCGGCACCAGCGGACGCTCCCGGCGGGCAGGGGCAATCGGAGCTCGCCGTCGCCCCGGAGCGAGCGCCGGGCCACCCGCGCGCCGTCGGCGACGAGGTAGACGTCGGCCGGTCCGGGCAGGTCGGCGACCGTGAGCGAGACGGCGTCTGCGTCCGCCGGCAGGCGGGCGCCCGGCGCCGGGTCGCGCAGCAGCAGGACGGGGCCGGACGTGAGGTAGCTGGCCCCCGCCCGGGCGGCGGCCAGGATCGCCCCCGGCTCGGGGACGGCGAAGACGCAGGTCAGGCCCACCGTGTCCCAGCGCTGGGGCCGCAGGTGGCCGTCGCTGCCGGCGCAGGCGGGCAGGCGCCGGCCGGCGTTGAGCCAGGCGTCCCACAGGGCGAGCCCTTCCACGTTCTGCCGGCGCCAGGGCCCGTTCCAGACCTCCAGCAGATCGGCGTAGCCGGCGCTGTCGTCGCCGAACTCCCAGCGGCAGCCGGTGCAGTCCGGGTAGCCGATGGACCTGGGGTGATTGACGACGAACGTCCCGCCCTGCTCGTGCACGGCGGCGGCGGCCGCGGCCATCGTGCCTGTCTCCGGGAGGGACGCCGCCGGATCGTCGAGGATGAGGGAGTCGTCTCCCGATTCGCGGCGGAACCCGACCGGCGGGGCAACGCGCCAGTCGACCCAGCCGGGGACGCCGAGGGCGTTGGCGTGGCCCCAGAAGGTGGTCAGCTCGATGCCGGGGACGACGACCAGGGGCGGCGCCGCGCGCGCGGCCGCGGCGCGCAGCTCGGGCAGGGCCGAGCTGGTGTTGTGCTCGGTGACGGCCAGAAAGTCCAGCCGGCGCATCCGGGCGTAGTCGACGATCTCTTCGACCGACCAGCGCCCGTCTGAGTGGGTGGAGTGGAGGTGCAGGTCGCCCCGCAGCCAGCGCGGCGCTGCGCCGGCGACGGCGACGGAGGGGGGCGCAGCCGGCTGGCTCGGGACGAGGGCCTCCGCCGAATCCGGCAGGGCGGGCAGGGAATCGACCTCCAGCTCGTACTCCACGCCGCCGGAATCCGAGGGCAGGACGCAGTGGCAGTCCAGCTCGACCGTCCAGGGTCCCGGACTCAAGGGCCCCGGCACGAAGCCGGGGGTCGCCCGGTCGGGCGCGACGAGCACCTCCTGGCGCGGGGCGTGGCGGTGCCCGGCGCCTCGGAATCCGGCCGGATCGAAGAGGGTCAGGGTGAGCAGGTTGCGCACCCGGTCGACGGTCGGCGGGCTGAAGGTGAGGCCCAGACGCAGCGCGCCCGCGCCCGGTGGCAGGGTGAACGTCCAGGCCACGGAGCGCCGCGCCTGGAACGGCAGCAGGATGCCCCGCCGGCGCAGCAGGGGGGTGCCGTCCGCCGGCGGGCTCACGACTCTTCGGAGAGGGTCAGCTCCCGCCCGCTCGCCGCCGATTGCTGGATGGCGGCGCAGATCTCGACCGCGTGGCGGGCGTCCGTGCCGGCGATGATCGGCTCCCGGCCCTCTCTGATCGCGCCCACCATGTCCTCGACGTGCACGGTGTGGCCGTCGAAACCGACGGCCATCGGGTCGGACGCCCCGCTGCCGGCCGACCCGCCGAAGCGGGCCTGCATCTCCGCCTCCTCGGCTGTCTCGGCGGCCTCGTCCCCGTCGTCGCGCTTGATCCGCCAGGTGACCACCTTGTCGTCCGAGACGACGATGCTGCCCTTGCTGCCCAGGATGTGCAGGTCGTTGGTCAGCCCGGGGTAGGCGGCCGTGGTGCAGGTGATGTTCCCCAGGGCGCCGTTGCGGTAGGTGACCAGCACGGTGCCGACGTCCTCCGCCTCGATGGAGTGGGTGAAGGTGCCGGTCCGGGCGTAGACCGTCTTCACCCCCCCGGAGAGCCAGGCGATGAGGTCGATGCTGTGGATGCCCTGGTTCATGCAGGCGCCGCCGCCGTCGAGGGCGAACGTGCCGCGCCAGCCGGGCGGGTTGCCGCCGGCGTAGTAGCCGTCGGTGCGGTACCAGTAGAGGTGGATGTCCGAGTAGTGCAGCCGGCCGAGGCGCCCGCTGTCGAGCGTCTCCTTGATCTTGCGCGAGAGGGGGTGCAGGCGGCGCTGGAAGATCGACGCCAGCTTGACGCCGTGGTCCTTGCAGGCGGCGATCAGCGAGTCGGCCTTCTCCAGATTGACGTCGAGGGGCTTCTCGCAGATCACGTGGCGCCCGGACTGGGCCACCTTGATCCCCACCTCGGCGTGCAGGCCGGTGGGGACGGCCACGTTGACCACCTGCACGTCCGGGTCCTGGAGCAGCTCCTCGACGCTGGCGTAGGCCTTGCAGCCGTACTCCTGGGCCGCCTTCTCGCGCCGCTCGGCGTCGATATCGCAGATGGCGATCAGGTCGGCCCCCCGGGCGGCCTTGATCGACCGGCAGTGGTGCCGGCCCATGCCCAGCCCGACGACGGCGAAGCCGACGTTTCCGGTCTCCGCGGTGCTCATGCGCTCGCTTCCTCCGTCGTCGTCGCCGGCGCCGCGGGGGGCGACGACAGCTCGACCGATGGGATATTGACGAAGTCGTGGTACCGCTCGCGGATGCCGGCCGCGGCCGTGGTGCCGCGGTGCAGGAGCACCCGGTAGAGGAAGTTGCGCGACTCGTAGGCGGGGATCGTCCAGTCCCCCCGGTGGGTGTCGCTGTCGTTGTAGAAGTCGTGCAGCCCGAAGGGGTTCGCCGTCATCAGGCCGTAGGCCCGGACGTGCCAGTGGGTGGGGTAGCGCGGGTTGGTGGGGTAGTCCATCATGCACACCCCGACCGTCTCCCCGTCCAGCGGGCCGTAGTAGTCGCACCACATCGCCCGCTTGCCCCAGGTCTCTTCTTCCTGGCGCCCGCCGTAGGAGTTCTCGATCTGCCCCTGGTTCTCGGGGTGGCGCTTGGTCGGCCCGTCGAGGCTGCTGGCGAGGCGGATGGAGATCAGCCCGCCCTCCTTGGTGTCGCCGAAGGTGACGGTGCTCGACCCGGAGTTGAAGCGCAGGCTGATGTCCAGCATCTGCTCGTCACCGCCCAGGTTGAACACGGTCACCCGGCGGGTCTCGCTCAGGACGGTGTGGGCGTCGCGGTCGAGCCACTCCACCGTCTCGTCGAAAGCGCCGTACACCGGCCCGGAGACGAGGCGGGAGAAGCCGGTGTGGCGCATGGTGCAGTGGCTCGGCCCCTCGCTCCAGTTGTCCGTGCCGTTGACGTCCCCGTGGGCGACGTAGAGGCCCTTGTGGTGGGGGTGGTCGTTCGTCTCGCCGGCGACCCCCTCCACCATCGGCCAGTTGCGCACGACCGACTTCCCGGTCGGCCCGATGAGGGGGAAGAAGTAGGGCCGCACCACGTCCGAGCCGAAGCGGTAGGTGGTGAACTCCTTGCCGTCGACGGCGATCGAGAGCTGCCCGTCCGGGAGCTCTTCGAGGACGACGCCGGGGCCGTGGTCGGTGGCCCCTTCCGGCGTCTCGCCCGCCTGCGTTGGGTGCACCGGCGTGACGCGGTAGCGGCGGGCGCCGCCCGCCGGCAGGTCGCGCACGATCCAGGAGAGCCACAGCCGGTCGTCGGTGCCCGTCCCGGAGGGCTCGGCCTGGCAGGCGACGGCCGCGCCGTCCTCGTCCGTCAGGCGGATATCCGGGACGCCGCCGGCGGGGATCGGCACCTGCACCCACACCGGGCAGGCCTTCCGGTCGTGGTTGCCGGCCTTGACCAGCACCTCCATCGACTCCATTGCGCTCACGTTCTCACCCTCCCGTTGGGGCGCCACTGGCGGCGTAGGTCTGACGCAGGTAGGCGATGCTCTCCCGGGCGATCTTCTCCGGGCCGGGCGCGAAGTCGAAGACCTCGACCGAGACGTACCCGTCGTAGCCGGCGTCGCGCAGGGCGCCGAAGATGGGCACGAAGTCGATCTCGCCCGAGCCGGGGTAGCCGAGGTTGGCGTCGTTGGCCTGGACGTGGGCGACGAAGGGGGCCACCCGGCGGATGATGTCCGGGATCGTTTCACCGGTCAGCCCCTGCTCGCCGGACATGCTCTTGACGTCCAGGATCAGGCGCAGGCGGGGGCTGTCGATGGCGGTGATGACGTCCAGGGCCTCGGTCGTGGTGCGGATGAAGTCGCACTCCGGCGGCGGCAGGGGCTCGAGGCACAGGGTCACCCCGGCGCTCTCGGCCACCGGCAGGGCCGCGGCGAAGGCGTCGATCAGCCACTCCCGGGCCTGGCCGGTGCTGACGCCTTCCTTCAGGTTGCGCTGCTTCGGCGAGCCGAAGACGAGCACCTTGCCCCCGACGTCGCCGCAGAAGCGCATCAGCTCCTTGAGGTAGTCCGTCGTGCGCCGGCGCACGGCCGGGTCGGGGTCGGTGACGTACAGGCCCTCCGGCCCGACGAGCAGCCAGTGCAGGCCGATCACCTCGACCCCGCTCGCCGCCGCCAGCCGCGCGATCTCGGCCCGCCGGGCCGCCGGCACGTCGGTGACGGACGGCGCGATGGTGAACGGGGCCAGCTCGACGCCCTGGTAGCCGCACGCGGCGACGAACTCGAGCTGCCGGGCCAGGTCCCAGCCCTCGAACATCTCGTTGCACGTCCCGAGCTTCATCGGCCGGCCAGTGTAGCAATCGGTAGCGCCCCCCGCCGGGGCGTGTTAGGCTGCCCCGTATCGCGAGCGAGGGCATGGGAGGCACGGTTCGCATGGATCGGCTGCGCGCGGCCGTCGTCGGCTCCGGCGGGATGGCCTACACCCGAGCCGCCCACGTCCAGGGGGACGAGCGGGCCGAGGTGGTCTGCGTCTCCTCGCGCAACATAGTGACCGGACGGGCCCTGGCCGAGCGCTGCGGCGTCCCGTACGTCGAGGACTGGGAGTCGGCCATCGGACGGCCCGAGGTGGACGCCGTCTTCGTCACCACCCACAACGACAGCCACGCCGCCATCGCCCTGGCCGCGCTCCAGGCCGGCAAGCACGTGCTCGTGGAGTACCCCCTGGCCATGACCCTGCGGGAGGCGGACGTCCTGCTCGACCGGGCGGCGTCCGGGAAGCGCGTCCTGCGCGTCGGGCACGACCACGCCGGCGTCGGCTGGCACCTGGGGATCAAGGCCGCCGCCGCCGAGCTGGGTGAGCTGCTGGCGGTCAACGGCGTGCTCACCACCCCCACCCGCGGCGGTGGGCGCAGCATCTGGCGCAACCAGCGCCTCTCCGGCCCGCCGCTGATGGTGGGGATCGCCTACGTCTACCACCTGCTCGACCTCTTCGGGCCGATGGCCTGGGTGGAAGGCACCAGCCGCTACGAGGGCCTCGACGACGGCGGCTTCTACCGCTCGAGCGTCACGACCCTGACCGCCGGATTCGTCGCCGGCGGCGTCGGGCAGCTGCTCTACGTGCGCGGCTTCGCCGTGCCGCGCAGCGAGCAGGCCGAATCGATGATGATGAGCAACGGATTCCTCTCCTACCGGGGGTACGTCTCGGGCAGCCACTCCACCGAAGGGCACCTCACCCGGGTGACCGGCGCGGGCTCGGAGCGGCTGGCGTTCCCGGAGGTGGCCCTCGCCGGGGCCAGCCGTCAGACCACGGACGCCTTCCTGACGGCCGCGCTCGACCGGGGAGGCCCTGAGCCGGGGCCGGCCCCGGCCACCCGGCTGGCCCGCGAAGCGGTCGCCGTCGCCCTCGCCGCCGAGGAGTCCGCCGCCGGCGGCGGGCGGATCGCCCTCAACTGAAGGCGCCGGGCGAGGTGCGGCGGTGACGGACCGGGAGCCCGACCTGCGGCGCTACGTGCAGGACCTGCTGGCCACCTTACGCACGCGCGAGCCGGCGGCCTACAGGGCGTTCGTCGCGCGCTGGCGCGAGCTGCACCAGCGCGGCGCGGCCGAGCAGCTGCTGGCGAGCGACGACGCCGCGCTGCGCCTGCGCATGGAGCGGATGATCCTGGACAATCCCGTGCTGACCGAGCTGCACGGCACGGCCCGGGACTACCTCGCCGCCCACGGCGCGGCGCGCGCCCCGGCGGGGGCGCCGGGCGGCGGGCCCACCGTGCGCCTGCGCCGCCGCCGGCCGGCGCGGGCGCCTCACGAGGAAGGGCACAACCGATGACGGAACCGCCCCCGCCGGAGGATCGTGGCGCCGGCCGGCGCGAGCTGCCCCTGTTCCCGCTCTCGACCGTCCTCTTCCCCGGGGCCTTCCTCCCCCTGCACATCTTCGAGCTGCGCTACCGGACGATGATCCGGCGTTGCCTCAGGGCCTCCGAGCCGGAGTTCGGCGTGCTGCTGATCAAGGAGGGGGATGAGGTGCTGGAGGACGCCGAGGGGCAACGCCGGGGGCGCCCGCCGATGCCCTATCCGGTGGGCACGGTGGCCCGCATCTTCGACGCCCGGAGCGCAGACGACGGCCGCCTGCGCATCGCTTGCGTCGGCACCGAGCGCATCCGCCTGCGCCGGCTCGTCCAGGAGGAGCCGTACCTCGTCGGGGAGGTCGAGCCGCTGGTGGACGCGGACGAGTCGGAGGGCGAGACCGGCCAGACCGACCTCTCGGACTCCGTGCGCCGGGGCATCGGCGGGCTGCTCAAGGCGGTGCGCGAGGGGACGCCGGAGCGCGACGTGCGGCAGCGCTTGCTGATCGACGCCGCCGAGCGGGCGGTGCCGACCGACGCCGGCGAGCTCTCGTTCTTCGTCCCCCGGCTGCTGAGCGTCGCCTCACCCGAGGAGCGGCAGCGCCTGCTGGACGCCCCGAGCCTGCGCCAGCGCCTGTACCTCGAGCACCGCCTGCTGGCCCGGGAGCGGCTGCACGTGCTGCGCCTCAAGCGGGCCGGCAGCCGGCCGCGGTTCGACTCCAGTTTCGGCTCGCCCTCGCTGAACTGAGCCCGCCCCTGGTGGTCGCCGGGACGCGGTCCGAGGTGCGAGGGTCCGGCGAACGGTCTCTCTAGAGAAGGGTGGGGCCCGGTGGGGTCAGCCCCGCCAGCGGAGCACGGCGGCGCCCCAGCTGAGGCCGCCGCCGAAGCCGGTCATCAGGATGTCGTCGCCGGGGCCGATGCGACCGCTCTCCACCGCCTCGCACAGGGCGATGGGGATCGACGCGGCCGAGGTGTTGCCGTAGCGGTCGAGGTTGACGAAGGTGCGCTCGGGGGAGATGCCGAGGGAGGCGGCCGCGGAGAGCATGATTCGCATGTTGGCCTGGTGGGGGATGAACAGGTCGACGTCGTCGACGGTCAGCCCGGCCTGCTGCACCGCCTGGAGCGCCGCCCGGGGGGCGACGGTGACGGCGAAGCGGTAGACCTCCTTGCCGTTCATGCGGATGTAGTGCTGGGCGCCCGTCACCGACTCGACCGACGCCGGACGGCGGCTGCCGCCGCCCGGAATCCACAGCAGCTCGCCGCCCGAGCCGTCCGAGCCGAGGACGCAGCTGAGCAACCCGTCTGGCCCATCGCCGGCCTCGAGCAGCACGGCGCCGGCGCCGTCGCCGAAGAGGACGCAGGTGCTGCGGTCCCGCCAGTCCAGCAAGCGGGACATCGTCTCGGCCCCGATCACCAGCACCCGGCGGAAGACCCCGGCGGCGATGGTGCCCTGCGCCATGGCCAGGCCGTAGACGAAGCCGGAGCAGGCGGCGTTGAGGTCGAAGGCGCCCGCGCGCGAGGCGCCGAGGGCGTCCTGCACGAGGCTGGCCGTGCTCGGCATGCCGCCGAACTCGGGTGAGAAGGTGCAGACGATCACCAGGTCGACGCTCTCGGCGCCGACCCCGGCCACGGCCAGGGCCTGACGCCCGGCCTCGGTGGCGAGGGTGAAGGTGGACTCGTCCGGGCCGGCGATGCGCCGCTCGCGAATCCCGGTCCGGGTGCGGATCCACTCGTCGCTGGTGTCCACCATCGCCTCGATCTGCGCGTTGGTGAGCACCCGCTGGGGGAGGGCCTTCCCCCAGCCGGCGACGCTGGCCCGCCACATGGTTGGCAAGAGGATACCTGACCCCATGACGCCACCTTCCGCCCCCGAAAACGGGGGGACGGGCCGGCCGGCGGCGTCTCCCCGACGCCGGGATCAGGACTCGGCCGGCAGCGCCGCCGGGTCAGGGCGCACGGTCATCAAGGGCTGCCCCGCGGTTACCGAGCGGCCGTTGGCGACCAGCACCTCCACCACCGTGCCGGCCACCTCGGCGTGGATCTCGTTGAAAGCCTTCATCGCCTCGACGAGGGCCACCACCTGACCGACCTCGATCTCGTCGCCGGGAGCGACGTAGGGAGGCTCCTCCGGCTTGGGGGCGCCGTAGAAGACCCCGGCCAGCGGGGCCAGGACGGCCGTCAACCCGTCCTCGGCCGCGCCCGAGAGGTCTCCCCCGCCGGCCAGGCCGTCGCCGGCGCCGGGCGCTTCCACCGGCGGCGCCACACCGGGGCGCTGGCGGAGGTAGAGGCTGGCCCCGCCGGCGGTCACGTCCAGCTCGGTGACGCCGCTCGCGGCCAGCTCCTTGAGCAGGGCCGGAAGGGCGGCCAGGAGTCGCTCGCGCTCGCTCTCCATGCGTGCCGCGCTCCCTACGCCGCCCGCCGGCCGTCTTCGACGGCGCGGAACAGGAGGGCGGCGTTGTGGCCGCCGAAACCGAAGCTGTTGGTCATCGCCGTGCGCACCGCCAGGCGGCGGGCCCGGTTGGGGGTGTAGTCCAGGTCGCAGTCCGGATCGGGGTGCTCGTAGTTCAGGGTAGGGGGCACGATCCCGCACTCGATGGCTTTGATCGCCACCACGGCCTCGACGCTGCCGGCGGCCCCGAGCAGGTGGCCCATCGCCCCCTTGGTCGAGCTGATCGCCAGCCGCCCGGCGGCGGCGCCGAGCGCGGCCTTGATCGCCGCCGTCTCGGCGCGGTCGTTCAGCGGGGTGCTGGTGCCGTGGGCGTTGAGGTAGTCCAGCTCGGACGGGTCGAGTCCGGCGCCGGCCAGGGCCTGGCGCATGCAGCGCACGGCGCCCTCGCCGCTCTCCGGCGGGGCGGTCAGGTGGTAGGCGTCCGCGCTCGCCCCGTAGCCGGCCACCTCGGCGTAGATCCGGGCGCCGCGCCGCCGGGCCAGGTCCTCCCGCTCGAGCACGACCACGGCCGCGCCCTCCCCCATGACGAAGCCGTCCCGCTCGCGATCGAAGGGGCGTGAGGCGCGCTGCGGCGCGTCGTTGCGGGTGGAGAGCGCCCGGGCGGCGGCGAATCCGGCGATGCCGATGGCGGTGATCACCGCCTCGGCGCCCCCGGCCAGGATGACGTCGGCGCGCCCGGCGCGGATGGCGGCCGTGGCCTCGCCGATGGCGTGGGCCCCGGTCGCGCAGGCGGAGACGATGGCCATGTTCGGGCCCCGCGCGCCGAGCGAGATGGAGATCTGCCCCGAGGCCATGTCGCAGATCATCATCGGCACCAGGAACGGGCTCACCCGGTCGGGGCCCCGCCGGCGGAGGACGTCGAACTGCTCGCTCAGGGTGACCAGCCCGCCCATCCCGGAGCCGACGTAGACGCCGCAGCGGTCGCCGTCGGGGAGGGGCAGCGGCAGCCCGGCGTCGGCGACCGCCTCGCGCGCGGCCGCCAGGCCCAGGAGCACGAAGCGGTCGAGCCGGCGGGCGTCCTTGGGGCTGAGGTCGCAGGCCGCCTGGGGGTCGAAGTCCCGCACCTCGGCCGCGATGCGGGTGGAGAAGCCGGAGGCGTCGAACGCGCCGATCGGGCCGATCCCGCAGCGCCCTTCGAGCAGGGCCGTCCAGGTGGCCGGGGCGTCCGTGCCCAGCGGGGTGACCGCCCCGACGCCGGTGACGACGACGCGCTGCTGCCCGGCGGGGACCGCCGTCTGGGCCGAAAAGTCTCTCTCGCTCATGGAAGCACCGGTTCGAATCGACAGATTGTAGGCCCTCCACCTGTCCCGTGGGGGCGCGGCGGGACCCGCCGCTTGCCAGGGGGTGACGCCGGGGATACTCTTACAGGAGAGGGGAAAGGGTCGTGACAGCTGTGGAACTCGGGCGGCCGCCGCAGGGGACGGACGCCTCGCCGGTGGGCGCCCTGATCAAGGCGCACCACGCCATCAGCAGCCGGCTGGATGACCTGCTGGAGCCGCTCGGACTCTCCGTCGCCAAGCTGGGCGTGCTGCGCCAGCTTTCGCGAGGGTCCCTGCCGTTGGGCGCGCTCGCCCAGCGGCAGTCCTGCGTGCGCTCCAACATCACCCAGCTGATCGACCGGATGGAGGCGGAGGGCCTCGTCCGCCGGGTGTCCGATCCGGACGACCGGCGGGTGACCCTCGCCGAGATCACGGAGGCGGGGCACGCCCGCCTGCGGTCCGGGCGGGCCGCCCAGGCTGAGGCGGAGCGGGTCCTCTTCCGCGACCTGGACGCGGACGAGGTGCAGCAGCTCACCCGGCTGCTGGTGCGGGTGGCGACGACCGCCTGAACCGCGGCGGGGCCGTCCGGCGTGCTGCGCCGCTCGGGGGGAGCTGCTCGGGAGGACGAAGGACGTCCGGGGGAGGGGCTCAGGCCGTCTTCGACTCGGGCAGGGGGACATTCAGCCGCCCGGCGACCTCGGTCAGCGCCGCCCAGGTGTCTGCCGGCACGGGGACGCCCTGCGCCTCGCGCTCGGCGCGGGACTTCGCTTCGGGCCCGCCGGGGAGCATCACCTCCGAGAAGCCGGGGGCCGGCGGCACCGCCTTCACCGCCCCGGTGAGGGCGTCGACCGTCTGACCGTAGACGGCGCCGTCGGTGAACGCCTGGGGGTTGATGGCGATCACGAAGACGCCTCCGCCGCGGCCGCCCTGCGGCGGCTGCTCCGCCGTCAGGCCGGCCCCCAGCAGCGCGGTGACCAGGGAGAGGCCGTAGCCCTTGTGGCCGCCGACGGGGAGGATCATGCCTCCGGCGTAGAAGTCCTCGGCGTTGGTCGAAGGCTGCCCCTCCTTGTCCACGATGCACCCGGGAGGCAGCGGGACGTGCTTCGCCCGCGCCACCTGGATCTTGCCCTCGGCGACCATGGTGGTGGCGAAGTCCACCACCACCCGGTCGCCCTCGCCACCGGGGATGCCGACCGAGAGCGGGTTCGTGCCCAGGTGCCGCGCCGAGCCGCCGAAGGGTGCGGCGTGGCCGCTGTTGGGGCCGGAGGAGCCGTACGTGATGATGGCGATGAAGCCCCGCTCGGCGGCCGCCTCGCCGTAGTCGCCGAGGCGCCCGATGTGGTTGCAGTTGCGCACCGAGGCGGCGCCGATTCCGACCGTCGTGGCCTTCTCGATGGCCACGTCCAGGGCGAAGGAGGCGGCCACCTGCCCGAAGCCGCGTTTGGCGTCGACGACGGCCGTGCCCGGCAACTCCTTGACCACCTCCGGCCGGGCGTCGGCGACCAACCGCCCTTCCTCGATCGAGCGCAGGTAGGCCGGGATGCGGATCACGCCGTGGCTGTCGTGGCCGGAGAGGTTGGCCTTCACCAGATGCCGGGCGACGTGGGCAGCCAGATCCGGCGGCGTCCCGGCGGCGGCGAAGATCTGCTGCGCCAGCGCCCCAAGCGCCTTCGGCTCGATCAGGTACGTGTCTGCCATCGGTGGCCCCCCCGGCTCGCGGTTTGCGGGCATTATACGGAGGGGCCGCCGGCCGACCGGGTCGGCGGCGGCGCTCAGCCCCGAGGCGGCGGCGCCTGCGCGCCGGCCCGGCGCGACAGGCCGGCCAGGGCGCGCAGGCCACCGGACACGGCGCGCATCCCCCAGGCCGCCGTCTGCCCGACGAGCCACTTGGCCGCGTCCTGCACCGACCGGAGGTCGTCCTCCAGCAGGGCGGCCGAGAGACCGGCGTCCGCCAGATACCCGGCGGCGACCTCCGGCGGACAGCCGGCGAGGGCCTGGCGCACGCCGAGCAGCAGCACGGCCAGGTCGTCCAGCTGGCCGGCCACCGGAATCACGCCCGGCACCAGGTCGATCGGGGAGATGGTGTAGGCGAGCGCGGCGCCCAGGACGGCCTTACGCCCGGTGGGCACGTTCTCGTCCGCGAACAGACTCCGCGCCAGCTGGAGGTAGCGGGGGAGGCGTCCCACCGTCCCGGCCAGCCGCCAGATGGGATGACCGACGTTGCCGAAGAGACTCATGTCACTCTCAACTACGCATCAGCGGGATGCACTCTTTCAAGCCTATCAGGACTCCCGGGGCGGGGCGCGCTCGCAACTCGCGACTGGTACAGGCGTTCTAGGACTCGGACGGCGCCGGGCACCGCGCCGGGGTCGCCGGCCGGCGACGCCGTCCCCGTCAACGCGCACCGCAACGGAGGTTCAGCACACCATGGCAACCGAGACCGCCCAGACCAGCGCTTCCGCCACCCCGACGACCACCGCGACCATCGTCCACATCGAGGTCCCGGCGAACGACCCGAAGAAGCTGCAGGCCTTCTACAGCGACCTGTTCGGGTGGAAGTTCGAGGCGATGCCGGCGATGCCGGATTACGCGGCGGCGAACATCGGCGAGGCCGACGACATGCTCGGCTTCGCCGTCTTCTCCAAGATGAACGAGGGGGCCTCGCCGGTCAACTACATCGGAGTCGAGTCCCTCGCCGAGCACTCCGCCCGGGTCGAGAAGCTGGGCGGCAAGGTGCTGCACTCGTTCGTCGTCAACCACATGGGCCGGGGCGCCATCTGCACCGACCCCGAGGGCAACCCCGTCGGCCTGTGGCAGAGCGACCCCTCGGCGGCGGACTAGACTCCGCTCCGATGGAGGTCCGTTCGCTGCGGCCCGGGCTGTGGTGCTGGTCGGCGCCGCACCCGGACTGGACGCCGGCCGAGGGCGGGCCCGGCGGCTGGTCGCGCGACGTCTGGAGCCTCTACTGCGAGGCCCCGGACGCCACGATCCTGATCGATCCGCAGGCCCCGCCCGACGACACGCCGGAGGCGACGCGCTTCTGGGAGGCCCTCGACCGGGACGTCAACCGGCTGGGCCTCCCGGTGGCCTGCCTGCTGACCGAAGGCATCCATGAGCGCAGCTCGGGCGCGGTGCTCGCCCGCTACCGGGCCGGACCCGGGGCGAGCGTCTGGGTCCCGGCGGCGAGCCGGGGGGACGTCGACGGCGAGGTCACGAACCCGTTCGTGCCCGGTGACCCGCTGCCCGGCGGCCTGCTCACCTTCCCGGCCGCCGGGGCGAACGCTCCCGAGGTGGTCTACTACCTGCCGGCGCACCGGGCCGCGTTCGCCGGCGACGCGCTCGTCGGCGAGGGCGACGGCCGGCTGCGCCTCGGCTGGATCAACGCGGACGCGCGCGCGGCCGTCGTCGCCGCCCTGCGCCCTCTGCTCGACCTGCCCCTGGAGATGGTGCTCGTCTCCCACGGGCGCTCCGCCCTGGAGCACCCCCGAGAGGCCCTCGCCCAGGCGCTGGAGCTGCCTTCCTGGGATCGGTGACGGCCGGACCGGTGTCCGGGCCGCAGTAGCGAGCGGCCCGGACGGCGACCCGGACGCCGACCCGATGGCGGCCCCGCTCGCCGGCCCCCGCGGTGCGGGCACGAAGCAGTCCCGCAGCATCACCAGGGCCCCGATGCCCAGCACGGCGCCGAACCAGAGGGTGCACAACCGGATCAGCAAGGTCGCCGCGGCCGCGACCTCGCGGGTGGTCTGCTGGGACAGGACGGCGGCGATGGTGGCCTCGGCCGCCCCCGCACCGCCGGGGAGCAGCGACACGGCGCCGACGAGCGTGCCGGCGTTGAGGGCCACCAGGGCGGTGCCGAAGAGGTCGAGCGTGGGCGCCAGGCCGAACGCGGCCAGGGTGTACCACAGGGCCACGCTCTCCGCCCCCCAGGAGACCACGCCCAGCCCGACGGCGAGCAGCAGGGCGGGTGGATCGAGGATCGCGGCCGCCCCCTCGCCGCTCTGGCGCAGACGCTCGAGGACGCCGGCGACGCGCGGCCGGGCGGCGGCGCGGGCCCCCCAGGCGGCGAGCGGTCCGGGGAGCCGCCAGCGCTTCCCCCCCGCCCAGGCCCCGGCGACGGCCAGGACGGCGCAGCCGGCGAGGGCGGCCAGGACGCAGAGCGCCGCCGGCCAGACGGAGCGCCAGAGCAGGCTCAGTCCGGCCCCGGCCAGGACGAGGACGGCGAAGCCGTCGGTCGCCCGCTCGGCGAGGGTGATCGGCGCCGCCTTCCACCCCGGGGCGCCGCAGCGCCGGTGGAGGAAGTAGGCCTTGAGGAATTCCCCCGTCTTGCCCGGGGTCACGGACAGGGCGAAGCCGGAGACGAAGATGGTGGCGCTGTCCTTGAGCGCCGGCCGGGCGCCGATGCGCCGGACGTAGAAGTGCCATTTGCCGAAGCGCAGGGTGGCGTTGACCAGGGTGAGCAGGAGCGCCACCGGCAGGGCCGACCAGGCGAAGTGGCCGAAGGCGGCGGCCAGGTGACGCCAGTCACCCCAGACGCCGAGCACGACGGCCGCGGTCAGGGCGGCCAGTCCGCTCCAGGCCAGCCCGCGGACGATCCGGCTCAGGGCCGGCGGCGCCGGGGGCTCGACCTCCCCCGGTGGCGGCGCCGGGGCCTCCCCAGGGAGCGTCTCCGCC
>DATLLM010000375.1:0-9455 GCA_035537855.1 Chloroflexota bacterium
CCCCCGCAGGCCCCGGCCAGGCCGGGACGGTACCTGCGCCGCCTGCGGGCCACGCCCGACCCGGCCTACGGACTGGGCCCGGCGGCGCGCGTCGGCGCCGGGGAGATGCTCTTCCCTCCGGGGGCGGCGTTCGGCCCCCGCTTCCAGACCGGCTTCGAGGTGATCGCCGTCCTGCGCGGCGGCCTGGTGATCGAGATTGACGGCACGGCGCTCCACCTGGCGGCGGGCGAGGTCTGCCTGCTGCGCCCCGGGGGGCGCTGCCTGTTCCGCTTCCGCCCCGGGGGCGAGACCCGGGTGCGGTACGTCGTCTCCTACGAGCCCGCGCTGCCCCGGCCGATGCTGGACGGGCTGGAGGGGCGCCCTCTCTCGTTGCCGCTCTCCCCGGCGATGGGCGGGGTGCTCGAAGCGGTGCTCGCCCTCTCCGGGCCGGTCCCGGCGGGGCGTAGCGTCGCGCCGCGCACGGCGGCGGCCCCGGTCTGGCTGGCGGCGGCCGCGTTCGCCCAGTTCGTCGACGAGGCCCGCGCCGGGGGACGGATCGCGGCCGGGGCGGTCGCGCCGGAGCACCCGGCGATCACGGCGGCCCGGGAGACCGTGCGCCGGCGGCTGAGCGAGCGCATCGAGCTGAAGGATCTGGCGGCGGACGCGGGGGTCGCCCCGGAGTACCTGGTGCGCCTGTTCCGCGCCCGGCTGGACACCACCCCGATGCGCTTCCTCTGGTCGGCCCGGGTGCGCCTGGGAATCCACCTGCTGGAGTACTCCGACCTGCCGGTGGCCGAGGTGGCGCAGCGGGTAGGCTGCCAGAGTCCGAAGCACTTCTCCCGGCTGGTGCGGGCCGCGGTCGGGCAGCCGCCGGCGGAGGTGCGCCGGCGGAGCTGGAGCTACAGCGGTCGCCCGGGGGCGCCCGACCGGCGCCGGCCCGGTCAGCTCTGAGCCAGCAGGGCGTTGACCTCGCGCTCGATGCCCTGGGCCGCCTCGCGCGAGCCGATCTTCTGATCGAGCAGGTCGTTGCGGTACTTGGAGACGATGGCGTTCATCTCGTCCCAGGGCTTGACCAGGGGCTGCTGCTTGGCCTCCTTGGCCGCGTCCAGCCAGCGCTGCTTGTTGATGTTGAGCGTCTTGCGCTGCAAGAAGGTGGTCTCGGCCACCGGCCGGTAGCCGGGGATGGACCGCCCGCCGGCCTCCTCGACGTCCTTCTGCCCGTCCGTCCCGGCGAAGGCCATGAACTCCCAGGCGGCGTCCTTCACCTTGCTCCCCGTCCAGAGGGAGTAGGCGTCCGTGTACCAGCGGTGGTAGCGCGGCGCCGGCCCCTTGGGGCGGAGCACGATGTCCGCCGAGTCCTTGAAGTCCAGGGTGCCCCACTGGGCGAGGATGAAGGGGCCGGCGTTGCCGTTGAGGGCCTGCCGCCCCACGTTCCACATGTTGATCCCGGCGGGGCGGTCGCCGCCGGTGCGCTGCGGCTGGACGCGCTGCACGTGGGTCAGGTCGTTCCAGAATTGCAGGGCCTGGGCGCCACCGGGCTTCTCGTTGATGGCCACCTTGGTCTTGGACTTGTCCAGGAAGTCCACCCCGAAGTCCCACCACAGGGGCCAGGTCTCGGAGTAGTCGACGCCCCAGGTCTCCAGGTTGCCCTGGCCGTCCGTCTTGGCGACGCGCTTCAGCATGTCGATGAACTCGGCCTGCGTCCAGGTCTTGTCGAAGTCCGGCTTGAGGGTGACGCCGGCTTTCTCGAAGAGGGCGCGGTTGATGCCCAGGACGCCGACGCCCCACCCCTGGGTGATGCCGAAGAGCTTGCCGTTGACGGTCTGCTCCTCGATCGCCTGCGGGTAGTACTGCTCGGTCTTGATCTTGGAGCGGGCGTAGAGGGGGGTCAGGTCGACCAGCCCGCCGGCGAGGGCGAAGGGGATCATCCGCCGGGTGGTCGTCCAGACCACGTCCGGAGCGGAGCCGCCGGCGAAGGCGGTGATCATCTTGGCCCCGTAATCCGCCTCCGGCGTGCCCGAGGTGTCGAAGTTGGTCGTCTCCATCTTGTGGTTGGGGTTCTTCTGCCCGTAGACCTTGGCGGCGACCTCGATCTTCTCCCAGTCCGCCTGGCCCACGTTGCTCCAGTAGACGATGGTGGCCGGGGCCTTGGCGCCGGCTTCGCCCGTGCCCGATCCGGCCCCCGGCGTGCCCGCGGTGCAGGCCGCGAGGGCCCCGGCGACGAGCGGCGCCGCCCCCAGCAGCGCCCGGCGGCTGTGCCGTGCGGTGGCGTTCCCCAAGAGCATCTCCCCACTCCTCTCGCGGCGGTGGCGCGTGCCCGCGTCCGCCCCGTCCTGCGTGACATGTTACCATCGTCCGCGCCCGCGTCGCGCCGCTCACGAAAATGAAGATCGACATCCGCGCCACCCACAGCGACCTGACCGCCCGCACCTACGCGGAGATCCGCGACCTGATCCTGACTCGCGCCCTGCGCCCGGGCGAGAAGGTCACCGCCGAGGGCCTCTCGCAGCGCTTCGGGGTCAGCCGCACCACGGTCAAGACGGCGCTCGATCAGCTGGCGGTCGAGGGACTGGTCGACGTCCGCCCCCAGGTGGGCACGTTCATCCGGGGGCTGACCGCCCGGGACGTGCGCGCCATCTGGGAGGCGCGGGCCATGATCGAGTCCTTCGCGGCGCGGCAGGGGGTGGCCCTGGCCGGCCCGCAGCGCCGCGCCGAGCTGCGCCACCTGGTGGCGGAGATGGCCCCCCTGGTCGAGGGGGACGAGTACCGCCCGGCGGACTACGAGCGCAACGTGGCCCTCGACCGGCGCTTCCACCAGCTGATCGTGGAGACGGCCGAGAATCCCTATCTGGTGGGCATGTACCGCCGGCTGAGCATGCTCGTGCACATCGTGGACTTCCAGTCGCGGCGTGGCCTGCGCCGCGCCAGCCAGGGCCTCGAGGAGCACCGGGCCATCGCCGAGGCCTACGCCCGGGAGGACGCCGAAGCGGCGTCCGCTACCCTGACCCGGCACATCGAGCGCAGCCGGAGCGTCGTCCTGCAGGCGATGGCCAAGCTGGGAGACGTCCTCTAGCGCCGGCGCTCGCGCCCGCGACCGCGTCGCCGGCCCGCGGCCGGCACCATCCTGTGTGGGGAGGCAGGATCACGCTCATGCCGATGAAGATCGCCGACGTCACCGCCCAGCGGTTCCGCTACCAGTCCGAGAAGGTGCGCGACTCGGAGGGACACACCCACCCCGGCGACCCGCACGAGGCCACCGAGACCCTGGTCACGATCAAGACCGACGCCGGCGCCGAGGGCTACTGCTTCGGGGCCTCCCCGGACGTCATCCGCAACCTCGTCCGCCCCCTGATCCTGGGGGAGGACCCGTACGACCGGGAGAAGATCTGGCGCCACCTGAACGAGATGCAGCGGGGCAACCGGGCCACCCTGACCGACCGGGTCATCGGGGTGGTCGACCAGGCCCTGTGGGACCTCGCCGGGCGGGCCCAGGGCCTGCCGGCGCACAAGCTGCTCGGCGGCTTCCGCAGCAAGGTCAAGGCCTACGCGAGCACGATGTGCGGCGACGAGCTCGAAGGCGGCCTGAACTCGCCCGCGGCCTACGCCGAGTTCGCCCTGAAGTGCAAGGCGCAGGGGTACACCGCGTTCAAGATCCACACCCGGATGCCCCCCATCCCGGGCACGCCCAGCCCGAAGGAGGACGTGGCCATCTGCGCCGCCGTGCGCGAAGCGGTCGGGCCGGACATGGCCCTGATGCTGGACTGCTTCCACTGGTACAGCCGGGAGGAGGCCTACTTCATCGGGCGCGAGCTGGAGAAGCTGGACTTCGCCTGGCTGGAGGAGCCGATGGACGAGCACAACACCACCTCGTACATCTGGCTGAGCGAGAATCTGACCATCCCCATCCTCGGCCCGGAGTCCGCCGAGGGGCAGCTCTTCACCCGCGCCGAGTGGATCAAGCAGGGCGCGGCCGACCTGTCCCGGGCCGGCGTGGCGGACGTCGGGGGGATCACCCCGGTGATGAAGATCGCCCACCTCTGCGAGGCCTTCGGCGTGCGCCTGGAGCTGCACAGCCCGGGGGCGGGCAACCTGCAGTGCCTGGCCGCGATGGGCATCCCCGGGGAGTACTACGAGCGGGGGCTGCTGCACCCCTTCCTGGACTACGAGCGGCCGTCGCCCTGGCTGAACACTCTCGACGACCCGCTGGACGAGGAGGGCAACGTGCGCGTCTCCGCCCTGCCCGGCCTGGGGCAGGACATCAACTGGGACTACATCCGCGAGCACGCCGCCGGCTGAGGTGAAATGGACCTGAGGGCCGGGGGCGCGGCCGCGCGGCGCCCCCGGCCGGCGCTCAACCCTTCGCGGCTTTCGCCGCCGGCTCGAGCTTGACGTTGGTCGTCTGCTCGATCTCTTGCAGACCGGGCCGCACGGCGGTGGCCCCCTCGAAGATCTGGGGCATGATCCGGTCCATCGGCTCGGAGAGCTCGTTCGCGGCGATGAACGGCGAGGCCGGGTAGGGGACGCCGTAGGCGTCCGCCTTGACGATGGCGGCGTAGTTCGCCGCCGGGCCGCCGCCGGCGTTGGTCTTCAGCCAGGGCTCGTAGGTCTTCTGGTGGCCGCCGCGGGAGCCCCAGCCGTCCGTGATCAGCTGCTGCGCCGGGGGCGTGGCGAAGACCTTGAGGTACTGCCAGGCGGCGTCCGGCGTCTTCGACGTGCGCAGGATGGGCAGGGCCAGGGCGTGGGCCACCTGGGCGCGTTGCTTGGTGCGGGGGGCGAACGGAATCTGGGCGACGTTGAACTTGAACGGCACGCCCTGGGGCGTCTGGGCGCCGAAGAGGTAGCGCCGGAAGAACTCCCCGTCCCAGACCATGGCCAGCCGCCCGGCGGCGAAGAGGGTGCGGTTGGGCTGCGCCTTGAGCGTCGCCGGCTGGGGGCCGACGTCGTGCTTCCAGATGGTGTCGACCGCCCACTGCACGGCGTCCGCGGCCTCGCCGCTGCCGAGCAGCATCTTGCTGCCGTCCTCGTTGAGGATTCGCCCGCCGTTGGAGTGGACGAGGTTCCCCCACGAGGCCTGGACGCCGCCGCCGACGTAGAGCCCGAAGAGCTCGCGCTCCTGGTCACGCCCCCGGTTGAGGCGCCGGGCGTAGTCCAGAGCGACGTCCCAGTTCCACTTCGCGGGGTCGTTCTCGATCTCGTGCGGCGGGGTCAGATTGGCCTGCCGCAGCAGGTCCTCGTTGTACCAGAAGACGATCGATTCGCTCGTCACCGGCACGGCGTAGAGCTCGTTGCGGTAGCGGTAAGCCTGCAGCGCCGGGGGCGCGAACTGCTTGAGCTCGGCGTCCGTCTCCTTGTCCCGGGCGAGCATCGGCTGCAGCTTGAGGAAAGCGTTCTGCCCGATCATGGGCACGCCGAAAGGCATGTTCACCACCGCCAGGTCGGCGGCGTCGCCCCCGGCCAGGCCGACGACGATCTTGTCGTTGATGCCGGTGACCGCCTCGCTCGTGATCGCCAGGTGGGGGTACTTGGCCTCGACCAGGGGCGTGATCTGGTCGAACACCGCCTTGTCGCTCACCCCGCGCGACCAGACGCTGACCGGCACGCTGCGCGCCGGCTGCTGGTTGAGGCGCTCCTCGCCGCCCGATCCGCCCTGCGCGCAGCCGGCGAGGGCGGCGCCACCCGCCCCGACCGCGATCGCCCCGGGCGCCCACCGCAGCACCCGCCGCCGGCTCTGTCTCCCGGCGTATCCGTCAGCCCCGTCCATGATCGCTCGCCACTCCTTCTCTCGTTGCCCCCAGCGTGTCCCCCAGGTTGCCCCGGGTGTGCCCCCCGCCGGCTGCGGCCGGCGGGGCCGCCGACGTCGTGGCCGCCCCGTCGCCCGCCGCGCGCACCCCCGGTCGCCCTCTCCGGGGCAGGCTACCCCTTGCGGTGCGGGACCGCAACCCGGTACCCCTACACCCGAACAGTTCAGAAGGAGTGCCCCATGGCCATCTACGGCAAAGTCGAGACCTGCGCCGAGCAGGTCGGCGATCGCCCCCACTTCGCCACCGCGCTGCAATTCCTCAGCGACCTGCTCAGCGGCTCGAACGAGGCCGCGCGCACCTTGAGCGCCCTGGGCGAGGGGGAGAACGTGCGCCTCAACCTGGCCGGCCCGGATGGCCGGGACGTCTACGCGCTGCTGCAGTACCCCCGTACCCGCCCGCGCAGCGAGCAGCAGGCGGAGAGCCACCGGGTCTACGCGGACGTGCAGGCGGTGGTGGACGGCGACGAGATCCTGGAGGTGATGCCCCTGGACGGGCTGGAGACGACGCGCGAGTACCGGCCGGAGGCGGACGCCGCCCTCTACCGCATGCCGGAGACCGCCTCCCGCCTCGTGATGCGTCCGGGGCTGGCCGCGATCGTGTTCCCGGACGACGCCCACGCCCCGATGCAGGCCCCGGACGGGACGCCCCGCCTCTCCCGCCGGGTGGTGCTCAAGGTGCGGGTGGCCGACCCGGCCTGACCCGGCCCGGCCCGACCCGGCCCGACCCGGCCTGATCTGGCGGCGCCCGGGCGCTAGGCCGTGAGCGTTCCGGTCAGGGAGCGCGTCTCGCCGGGCTGCAGCGGCGCCAGCTGCAGGCGCAGGGCGGCGCCCCCGGGCGGGGCGTCAAGGGGCGCGATCTGGTCGCCCTCGCCGCCGTCCCACCGCGGGGCCGGCGGCCGGCCGGCGCCGTCCGCCCCGGGCGGCGTGACGGCCAGGTCGAAGCGCAGGCCGGGGGCGGCCTGCGCCGACCCGTTGTCCACGGTCAGGCGCAGGGCGAGCCCCTCCGCCGCCGGCGAGAGGTGGATGCGGTAGGACAGGCCGGCGCCGCCGTCGCGCTCGTGCCAGTAGGCGCCCCACACGTCCGGGCCGTGCCAGCGCACGGCCGCGTCCGGACCGCCGGGCAGGGCGTGATCCCCGGCCACGGGCGCCGCCGGCAGCTCCAGGCGCCAGTCGCCGCGCAGGCCGTCGCCGGTGAGGTGGAGCGTGCCGCCGTCGCCGGCCGGCGTCGCCCGCAGGGGCCCGGCCACGGCGCTGCCGATGCCCGTTGCGCCGTAGCCGTTGCCGCAGTAGAAGAGCCGCAGCCGGTCGTCGCCGGCGCCGCCGGCGAGCACCGCCGGGTACTCCACCATCTGGCGCTCCCAGCCGGTGCCGGCGGGGGAGAGCTGCAGGTTGTCCCCGTAGCGCGGCCCGCGGCGCCAGCGCAGGCCGTCCTCGGACTCGGCGTAGCAGATCGAGTAGTAGCCCCAGCGGGTGCCGATGGCCGAGTACCACATGCGGTAGGAGCCGTCCGCCTCCTGATGCACCACGGGCCCGGCCGCGGCCACGTTCTCGTAGTCCCGGTCGGGGTCGCGGCGCAGCACGGCCCCCCGCTTCTCCCAGCGCACGCCGTCCTGGGAGACGGCCAGGCAGCAGGCCTTCTGCTGGTTGCGGAAGAGGTCCTCGCCGGTGGTCGGGCAGCCGGTGTAGTAGAAGCGCCACTCGGTCGTCCCGTCGGGGAGCCGGGCGCGCAGGACGGAGCCGCCGGCGACGCCGATGGCGTCCGGCTCCCCCGGCACGCCGCTCGGGGCCAGCAGCGGCGCGTCCGACCAGCGCCGCCAGCTCAGGCCGTCCTCCGAGACGGCCAGGCCGATCCCGGGGAAGGCGCTCAACCCGCTGCCCCGTCCGCTGTTGCCGGTGTAGTAGAGGTGCCAGCGCCCGGGGGCGATCCGCACCACGTGGGGCAGGACGCACCAGCGGGCGTCGAAGCCGCCCGCGGCGCCGACGTCGAACAGGGGGCCGTGGCGCTGCCAGGCGGCCGGGTCGCCGGCGCCGGCGACGGGGGCCGTCGCCAGGCAGATGCGGCGCCGGCCCTCGGGGTCGGCCCCGGCGTAGTAGAGCCGGCAGGTCTCGCCGTCGCGGAGCACGAAGGGGTTCATCGCGCAGCCGGCGTCGAAGCCGCCGGCCGGTCCCGGGGGCAGCACCGGATTCTGGGGCTCGCGCAGCCACCACAGGCTGCGCGTCAGGCGGTCGGTCGCGGTCGCCGGCGGGTTCGTCACGAGCGGGATTGTAGACAATCTACGATTCGCTACTATGCGCCGCCGGGCCGGCCGCTGCGCCGGCGGCGCCGCCCGGCGGCAGCACGACCGAGGAGCGTTGAGTGAGCGAGAGCGACGGGCCGGTGCGGGTGGCGGTGGTCGGCGGGCACCGGGGCAGCGGCTACGGACGGGCCCTGGATTCCCTCGCCGGGCGGGTCGACCTGACCGCCATCTGCGACCTCGATCCGGGGGTCGTCGCCGGCTGGAAGGAGACCCGCCCCGCCCTGCGCGGCTTCACCCGCTACGAGGACCTGCTCGATTCCGGCGTCGCCGACGCCGTCTTCCTGGCGACGCCGATGGCCCTGCACGCGCCGCAGGCCGTGGCCGCGCTCGACGCCGGGCTGCACGTCCTCTCCGAGGTGATCGCCGCGACCACCATCGAGGAGTGCTGGGCGCTGGTTGAGGCGGTCGAGCGCAGCGGGCGGACCTACATGCTGGCCGAGAACTACTGCTATATGCGCCCCAACATGCTCGTCCGCCAGCTGGCGGAGGCCGGCCGCTTCGGCGCCGTCTACTACGCCGAGGGCGCCTACCTGCACGACTGCCGCCACCTCGGCTACACACCGGACGGGGCCCTCACCTGGCGGGGCGAGCTGAGCCGCGCGGCGCCGGGCAACGTCTACCCCACCCACTCCCTCGGGCCGGTGGCCCAGTGGCTGGGCACCGCCGGCCCAACGGCGGCCGACCGGCTGGTCGAGGTGACCTGCCTGACCACCCCCAACCTGGCCCGGCGCCGCTACGCCGTCGAGCGCTTCGGCGCCGACCACCCCACGGCCGCCGCCGGGTTCTTCACCAAGGGCGACTCCGCGACCACCGTGCTGGTCAGCGAGCGGGGCAGCGTGGCCCACATCCGCGTCGACGCCAACTCGCCGCGGCCGCACAACATGACCCACTACGCCCTGCAGGGCACGGAGGGGGCCTACCTCTCCGCCCGGCACGGCGGCGAGGACCCGCTGATCTGGCTCGACGGGCGCTCGCCGGGCGTCAGCCCGGGGGACGCCGCCTGGGAGCCGTTGTGGGCCTACGCCGACGAGTTCGAGCACCCCCACTGGCGGGCCCACGGGGCGGCCGCCCGCCAGGCCGGGCACGGCGGCGGCGACTTCTTCATCCTGCGCGACTTCGCCGCCGCCGTCACCGGCCGGACGCCGCCCCCGATCGACGTCTACGATGCGGTGACCTGGTCGAGCGTTTACCCGCTCTCGCAGCAGTCCGTCCGCGAGCGGGGCCGGGCCGTGGCCATCCCGGACTTCCGGCGGGCGGCCGCCGGGCGAGCGCGCGGGGCAGCGCAGCGGCCGGCGGCGCCGGCGCCAGCGCTGGCGCCGGTACGGTAGGGGGAGAGCGCGTGAGGAGTGGTGCGATGCGTGAGGTGAGCCGGCTGACCC
>DATLLM010000376.1:0-5492 GCA_035537855.1 Chloroflexota bacterium
GCAGCAGGTGCGGGGCCACCCACGCGTAGGTGCCGAAGGGGCCGGGGCGCGTCAGGTCGGCGGCCACCACCCGCTGGCCGGTGGCCAGGACGTGCGCCGTCGCCCCGCCGGCCCGCACCGGCCCGCGGCGCAGGGGGGCGAAGGTGCCCAGCATGACGTACTCGGCGGCGGACGCCCCCGGGGCGACCGGGACGAGCGCCGTCCAGGCCGGGTCGGGGGCCAGCACCAGGCGCCCCTCCGTCCCGCCCACGGCCCGCGCCGCCCGCCGCAGGACGCCCACCAGCAGCGCGTCGGCCGCCCACGCCCGCGTCCCGGCGGCGGCGCCCGCGCGGACGGCGCCGGGGCCGGCCAGCGGCCACGGTGGAGGCAGCCCCGCCGCCCGGGCGGCCGCGCGGACGGCCGCCCCCGGCGTCACCGGGGGGAGCGGGTCCCGGCCGTCGCGGCCGCACAGGGCGTAGGCCTCCAGCAGCCAGCGGTGCAGCGCCGGCGCGACCGCGCCCGCCGCCGGCCGAGCGCAGCGCTCCCAGAACGCCGCGTGGGTGGCCGCGGCCACCCGCGGGGTCCGAGCCCCGCCGCGCACTCCCACCAAGGCCTGCGCCGCCAGGAGCATCGTCCAGTAGGCCGCGCGCGCCGCGCCGGCGAGGTCGGCGGCGTCGCCGCGGGGGGGCGCGGCGGCCACGACCACGCCGGCCGCGGCCAGCGCCAGCATCCGCCGGGTCTCGCCCCCGTCCGAGCTCCCGGCCGCCCCCAACCTTGCGTCGGCGGGCATGCGCCCTCCCCCGGCGGGAGCCCCCGCGCCGCCGCCGCCGGCGCCCGTCCTCGTCGACCGCTCCCGCTCTCATTAACACCGGGGACCGCTCGCGGGCTACTCAGGGCCGTCTCGGGCCCGGCCGACTCGGCCGCAGCCCTCGCCGCCCGCCACCTGCGTGTCCGGGGGCGCTGACCAGCCCGCCCCCCACCATCCGAGTGAGCCACGGTGGCGGATCCGGCAGCCCGGCGCGGGTGTCATGGGTGTCAGCACGAGGAACAGTCGGCGCCACCTGCGCCGGCTGCCCCTGCCGCGGTCCCGAAGGACTTCCTTGGGGACCGCCCGCTCAGCCCGCCCTGCCCAGGAGGGGACTACGCCCGCCGGGGCGACCCCCCTTCGGGAACGCTCCGGCCGGGCGCTCCGCCGGGGCGGACGCGGCCAATGCCGCGATGAGCGCCGCCTTGCGCACGCGGAGCTTCTTCGCCGCCTCAGCACGGGTGAGGTGCCCGGCCGCCAGCGCCGCCAGCACCACCGACCACTGCGGGTGCGCGGTCACCGGTTGCGCCCGCGGCGGCCGGCCGACGGCCTTACCCTCGGCCCGGGCCCGCGCCATGCCCGCCCGCACCCGCTCCGCGAGCTGCCGCTGCTCGAGCTGCGCCCAGGCCAGCGTGATGTGGTAGAGGGCCTCGCCGATGGGCGTCGTCGTGTCGATCCACGGCTCCTGCAGGGAGCGGATGCCGCACCCGGCGGTCCGGAGCGCCTGCAGGGTGGTGGCGCCGTCCAGGACCGAGCGGAAGGCGCGGTCGAGCTTCCACACCACCACCAGGTCCGCCCGGCGGTGGTGCGCCAGCTCGAGGAGGGTCCGCCAGGCACGCCGACTCCGCAGGTCGTCGGCACTGGCGCGGTCGACGAACTCCCCCGCCGGCTCGACGTCCGCCTTGTGCGCCAGCGCGGCCAGATGCTCGCGCAGGGGCCGCAGCTGGGTCTCCGGGTTCTGGTCCTTGTCCGCGGTCGACACGCGGGCGTAGAGGGCGACGCGCACCGCTTCCTCCTTCGCGCAGAGTCCCGTCCGACGATCCCACTGCCCGGCGGGCGTACATCGGGCCGCTGTGGGTAGGTGCGCCGCGGCGGCGTCACGGATCGGCGCCCTTGGCGTGCGGCGCGGACCGGACGCCGAGTAGCCGAAGGCGGGCGCGGGCCCGGCGCACCAGGGTGCGGTGCGGTTCGACGCCCGCCGCCGCCATGTCCCGCAGGGCCCTTCGCACCAGGTCGGGCGTTGGGGCCGTCTCGATGCGGATCGTCATGCCCATGATCCAGGCCAGCCGGCTGACCTCTTCCTCGTGGGCGGCGTCGTCCCACGGCTCCGGCGCGCACGGGGTGATCGTAGCCATCCCGCTACCTCATTCGGGTCGCGAGTGCGGCCAGGAGATGGGCGAGCACCTCGAGGCGGCGGACGTCCTCGGCGTGCTCGGCCTGGCGCAGCGCGGACAGGAGCTGCGCCGCGGTGAAGGGGGAGCGGTACGCCGCCGCGCCGGCGGTCGATCCGCCCCCGGGTTCGACCGCGGAGACGCGGGTGCGCGTCGGGTCGCGGGGAGCGACTGGGTACCCGTTGCTGAGCGCCACCACGCTGCTGGCCCGAAGCCACGTGCCGGGGCGGATCTCGACGAAGGCGCCGGCGACGTCCGGGAGCTCCGGCAACTCAGGAAACGCAGGGGCCTCGACCGACTCACTCAGCACGCCGGCAAGAGCGTCGTTGCGCTCGCTCACAGACTCGCTCCCTTCGGGAGCCCGGGAACGCGGCCTCGGAGGCCATGGCCCCGATCGGCCAGCCACGCCTCGGCCTGGCCGGGGTGGCGGAGGACGGCGACCAGGGGATGGCCCCGCATCGCCAGATCGCGGACTTCCACCAGGGCGACTCCCTGACCAAGCGGGACGGCCTCGGCACGCCAGCCGTTGCGCTCGAGGAGCGCCGCTGCCGTGTGCGCCCGGAAGCTGTCCAGGCGCCGGCGGGCGAAGTGGCTGCGCGGATCGGGGCCGCCGGATGCGGCCCGCCGCCGGGCGGCCTGCGCTCTGGCGAGTCCCCGCTGGCGGGCGGCGGACTGGCGCTCGGGGTCGTCGCCTGGGCATGGGCGGGTGCGGGCCATCTAGGCTCCTCCCCTGGCGCCGGAGTGCTTCCGGCGCCAGTCCCGGACGGCCGCCTCACCCTTGGCGGTGAGGCGCCAGCGCGTCTGGCCCGGTACCCAAGTCGGTCTGGCCGCCGGGGAACTCGGGCCGGAGTCAGAAAGCGCGCCCAGGGCTTCATCCGCGCTATCGCACACGGTTGGGTTGGGGCGGCAGGACCGGACCCGTGTGTGGTCGTGGGCGTGGCGGCTCATCGTGGCACCTCGGCGGCACCAGACACCGTCCTCCAGGAGAGGAGGTGGACGACCTTCCAGATCGCCTTGAGCGTGACGCCATGCTCGCGAGCGAGCCGGCCCTGCGAGTCGCTACCCGCGGCGTATCGGGCTCGGATCGAGCGCACCTGGTCGGGGGTCAGCTTGTAGTGGTACCGCTCCGGGTGAGTCCGGCTGCCGTGGCGTTCGCCGGTTGCGCGGCGTTCGGGGTGGGTGTGAGCTCCGGTTCGACTTCCCCTTGCCTGACGACCCTTCGCATCGCGGTCGGCCATGTTGTCGGCGTGCGTGCCCACGAACAGGTGCGCCGGGTTGACGCAGCGGGGCGTGTCGCAGCGGTGCAGGACGTGCAAGCCTGGCGGGATCGTGCCGTGCCGGAGTTCCCAGGAGACGCGGTGGGCGTACACGTGCTTCCCAGTGCAACCCCCCTCACGGAGGTGGCCATAGCCAGCACGCGTCTTCCCCCCCGTCCAGAGCCAGCAGGGTCCCAGCTCAGGGGCGTGTCTTGGTACCGGTCCGTTCTGGTCGATCCGCGCCCAGAAGCGCTCTGCTATCGTCACGTCGGTCGTGTCCTTCCCATAAGTGGCTCGACCATCGGACGCCCGGCGACTGGTACTCGCCGGGCGTCCACCTCTTTCCCTGTCGCGTCCTACCGAGCGATACGCACACCTCCTCTCGAGCCGCTGCTCATCTCATTGCCCGGTTCAAGGAGAACCGGCCGCGCTGTGGGGAGCGGACGACTCGGCCCAAAGTCGCGTTCTGCGCGTCTGCGGAGAACGCAGCACGGGTCGGCCGTCCCTCCTGCACTCCAGTGTGGGGCCCAATTCGCCAGAGTCCACAGAGCGACTCGGAGAGTTCCTAGAGATCACTCGGAGAGACTCGGAGTTCACTCGGAGAGACTCGGAGACTTCTCGGAGATTGCCCGGAGAGAAGTAGCGAAGCCCAAGACTCGTCTGCAATGCATCATGTGTCGAAGCGACCGCGCGTGGCGTGCGCTTCGGCCAGGATCCGATCGCGCCGACGGACACCATTTGAGCGAGCATCGTCGCCACTTCTACTCCGCCCGCCGTGCATGAGCCGTGCGCCAGCCGTGCATCTTTCCTCCCAGCGTCCCGTCTCTACGCATGGGACCGTTGCGCGGGCACTACGGCGACACGTTCGCACCAGAGCGTGCTTCGGTGCGTCCGTCACGAGGACGCGACTCGGCCTCCACCTCGCCATCGCCAGTGCGTGGGAGGCAAGCCGATGACCTTGCACTCGAGTGGGCGATGAGCATCTGCGTAGTCACCCAGTTCCAGGACTCGCCCCAAGCGCTGTAATTATAGCCTCAAGACGATCTAAGATCAACGTAGGCACTTCATGGTTGGTCTAAGGGCTACATCATGGAGACCCACCGACATTGCGCTGCCTACGGGCGGCGAGAGGGCCGCTACCATGGCGCTGGAGGTTGCGTCGGTGATCATCAATCGCCTGTCCCGCCTCATGGGCGAGCGGCGCATGAGCATCAAGGACGTGGCGAGGGGGACGGGGCTGTCCTACAGCGCCGTCCACGACCTCTACCACGACCGGACGACGCGCTTCGACCGCGAAACGCTGGACAAACTCTGCGGCTTCTTGCGGGTGCCCGTCGGGGAGCTGCTCGAGTGGCAACCGGAGGATCGGACGCCAAGCGGATAAGGCCGCTCGTCGCCGTCGCGTCGGTGCCCATGCAGCAATCCAGCCAGTGTGAGACGGGCACGCACGAGGCCGCAGTCGGGCGCCTCAGCGGCTGCCCCTGGCGGCGGTCGACCCGACCAATTCGACCGTCTCGTTTCTTTCTGCCCTATATATGGTTGGAGTTTGGGCAGAAAGTAACGAGACGATCTCCGGGCGCCCTCGCGTCGACCTCCGCCGGCGCCGGGGCGGGCGGTGAGAGCAACCACCGGCCATCCCGCATGAACCGCCCGCCGGCGTGGCGCCGCCGACCGCGCTGGCACCGCAGCCGGGGCACGCTCAGACGCCGCGATCGGCCTAGCCGTGCGCGGAGCCGGGCTCCTGGACCGACCCGTGCTGATCCGGCGACGCCTGGCCCTCTTTCGTCCCCTCGTTGCCTCGCGACAGACCGTTCTCGGTAGGATTGAGGAGTGTGTCTGACGCCGCGTCGGGGCGGCCCGACCGCAACCGCCGGTGCGCCGGCGCCTCGGAGCAGCACGGCGACGTCATCGCGGCGCCGGCACACCGCCGGCCCGGATGCCGTGGCGCCCGACCCGTGCGCCGGCAGCCAGACGACGGGGAGCGTGCGCCCCGAGGGGGGCGACCCGAGGGCGGAGGAGACCGGGCGATGGCAGCGCTGGCCGTGAAGCTCGGTGCGGGGT
>DATLLM010000377.1:0-6459 GCA_035537855.1 Chloroflexota bacterium
CGCCCCAGATGGCCAGCCCGCCCTCGTAGATGGCCAGGATCTTGTCCGGGTGCAGGCGGTAGTAGTCGAAGCGGTCGAAGACGTGGGCCAGGCGGGCCCCGAGGATGCCGCCGACGACGATCCAGAGCGCGGCGCCGTAGACGTCGTCCGCGGCGATGCCCCGTTGCTGGGCCATCCGGGCGGCGATGGCCGTCCCCACCAGCACCCCCAGCATGATCATCAGGCTGTACCACCGGAGGGCGAACGGCCCGATGGTGACGATGACGGGGTTGATGTCGATCTCGACGAGGGGCAACATGCAGCGGCGCCTCGGCCCAAGTATACCCCGGGCCGGCCGGCTCAGCCCTTCTGCGGCCGGCCGCGCAGGTACGCCAGCAGGTCCTCCAGGGGGAGCGTGTTCAGCACGTCGCCCGGCTCGATCCAGGCCCGCCGGGCGATCTCGGCGCCGTAGTGCAGGTAGTCCAGCTGGGCGGCGGCGTGGGCGTCCGTGTTGATCACCAGCTTGACCCCCAGCTCCTTCGCCCGCCGGGCGGCGTCCTCGTTGAGGTCGAGCCGGTTGGGCCAGGCGTTGATCTCCATCGCCGTGCCCGTCTCGGCGGCGACGCGCAGCACGGCCTCCAGGTCGATCTCCAGCGGGTCGCGCCGGCCGAGGATGCGCCCGGTGGGGTGCCCGATGGCGTCGACGTGCCGGCTGCGCAGGGCGGCGACGACGCGCTCGGTCAGGCGCTCGGCGCTCTGCCCGAAGCCGGAATGGATCGAGGCGGTGACGAAGTCGAAGCGGGCGAGCACCTCGTCCGGGTAGTCCAGCGATCCGTCCGAGCGGATGTCCAGCTCGACGCTGCGCAGCAGGCGCAGCCCGGGCAGGGCGGCCTCGACGGCGGCGATCTCCGCCTGCTGCTCGGCCAGGCGCTCGAGGGTGAGCCCGCGGGCGACCCCCAGGCTCTGGGAGTGGTCGGAGACGGCGATGTACTCCCGCCCCAGGGAGCGGGCGGTGCGGGCCATGGTCTCGATGCTGTCGTGCCCGTCCGACCAGGTGGAGTGGGTGTGCAGGTCGCCGCGCAGGTCGCCCGGCTCGATCAGCCGGGGCAGGCGCCCGGTGAGCGCGGCCGCGATCTCGCCCCGCCCCTCGCGCAGCTCCGCCGGGATCAAGGGCAGCCCCAGGCGGGCGTAGACGGCGGTCTCGTCGGCCAGGTCCCGGGCGTCCGCCGGCGTCGCGGCCACCCCCACCGCCGCCGCCTCCGGGACGGCGCGTCCGAGGGCCCCGGCCCGCTCGTCCAGCTGGGCGTTGTGGGCGGCGCTGCCGGTGGTGCGCTGCAGCGCCCAGGCCCACCCGGAGGGGGGCACGGCGTGCAGCCGCACGGGGTAGCGCTCGCGGGTGAGGCAGAGGATTCCGGACGGGGAGCGCTGCACCTCCTCGCGGAAGAGGGCGAGCCGGCTGAAGGCCTCGAGGGTGGCCTCCGGGTCGTCCGTCGCCGCCAGCAGCTCGATCTCCGGCACCGTCTCGCACAGCCGGCGCATCGCGCCGCTGATCGACACCTCCCCTTCGCCCAGCCCGGCCATCTGGCGCAGCCCGTGCAGCGCCCCCGCGGCCACCGGCTCCGCCAGGTAGCGGGGGATCAGCCCCCGCTGGGTGCGGAACGTCTTGATCGCCGCCAGGAGGGTCTCGACGCTCCTGGCGCCGAACCCGGAGACGGTGACCAGCCGGCCGTCCAGGGCCGCCGCTTCCAGCTCGTCGAGCGAGGCGACCCCGAGGGCCTGGTGCACCTTGACGATCCGCTGGGGGCCGAAGTGGCGCAGCCCGAGGAGCTCGATCAGCGACTCGGGCACCTCCTTGCGCAGCGCATCCAGCTGCGCCGACTCGCCGCTGGCCAGGTACTCTTTGATCGTCCGGGCGATGCTCGGGCCGACCCCCTTGACGTCGGTCAGGCGGTCCTCCTCGGCCAGGGCGGTCATGTCCTCGGTGACCAGGTCCAGCTGACGGGCCGCCTCGCGGTAGGCGCGGACGCGGAAGGACGCGTCCCCGCGCAGCTCCATCAGGTCGCCGATCGTCTGCAGGAGGTCGACCACCTCCCCGTTCTTCGTCGTCGCCATGTCAATCAGTCTCTCGCGGGACGGAGCCGCGGCCGGGCCGCGCTGTACGCTGTAATAGGGGGGCCGGCTGCGGTGTACCTGTAGCGTACAGGGAAAGGATTCTGTCAGTGAACGCGACGCATTGGCGCCGCTTGATCGTCGTGCCCGCCGTCGCCCTGCTCGCCTTGCTGGTCGTCGCCTGTGGCGGTCCGTCCGCGGGAGACGTCGAGGGCCAGGTGCTGGCGATGCGGGACGCGACGAAGGCCCCGCAGATTCTGGCCGGGGCGAACGTGGTCATCGCCAGCGCCAACGTGGAGAAGGTGACCCAGACCGACGCCGAGGGGAAGTACTCCTTCAAGGACCTCCCCGCCGGGGACTACGGGATCGCCTTCTCCGTGCCCACCCAGGAGGGGGAGGCGGCGCTGCAGCCGGAGGAGCGCCACTTCAACGTCTCGCCCGGCAAGGTGGAGACGGTGAGCGTGGTCATGCTCGGGGACGGCATCGCTCAGCCGGAGGTGCCGGCCGAGCTGGCGCAGGCCGCGCAGAGCGGCCAGGCGATCAGCCCCGGCTCCGGGATGATGAACAACCCCTTCTTCTGGTACTTCGTCTTCAACCAGCCCTGGCTCGGCGGCTTCGGCCGGCCCCCGGTGGTGATCGCCGCCGGCCCGGAGCGCACCATCACGGTGGACAACCGCCAGCCCACGACCGCGGCCCCGGGACGGAGCTTCACCAACTACGGGCCGGCCGGCACGCCGGGGACGAAGCCGGCGCCGGTGGTGGTGCCGTCCAAGGGCGTGACCCGTCCCGGGCAGAGCGCCCTCCCCGGGGCCGCCGGCGGGGCCGCCGCGGCCGATCCCTCCAAGGGCGCCGTGCGCCCCGGGCCGGCCCCCGCGGCCGCCACCGGGGGGGGCAGCGCCGGCAGCGGCGGCGGCCAGTCCACCTCGCCCCCGCGCACCGGCGCCGGTAGCGGGAGCACCGCCGGGCGCGCCCCCAGCAGCAGCGGGGGGAGCCGCAGCGTGAGCCCGCCGCGGGTGCGCGTCGGCCGCCGCTGAGGCGCCGGCGCCACCGGCGGACGACCCGCCACCTGGCCCGCCTCCGGGAATCTCCCGGCGGCGGGCTACGGCCGCCCGGGCCGGTCGCGGCGCCAGAATCTGACCTTGTCCAGGCGCACCACCTCCAGCTGGAAGGCGTGCCCGAAGCCGCCGAGCTCCATCAGGCGCAGCATCCAGGTGGCGTCGCCCAGGCGATCGCCGAAGTAGAAGCTGCAGTCCCGGTAGCTCGTCCCGTCCGCGCCGTCCGCCGCGCGGGGGACGAGGTCGGAGTGGCCGTGGCGCGACCAGAAGCGGCCCTCCTCGCGCGCCGCGTACGCCGTCCAGCGCCCCAGCCCGTCCGTCTCGACGTCGTACGGCACCTGGAGCTCCGGCGCCTGGAGGTAGCGGTCGCGGTACTCCCGGAGCTCGTCTACTAGGGAGTCCGGGCCGCGGGTGCCGAGGTAGGCGCGCGCGGCCTGCATCAGGTCGCCCTCCAGGATGAGCACGTCCGCCCCCTGGTTGGCGTCGAGGAAGAGCACCGGGAAGGAGAAGCGCCCGGAGGCGTCGCCGACCTCGGCCAGGGTGACGCACTCGATGCGGAAGGAGAGCTCGAACGTGCGGGCGTTCCAGAACGCGGGGTCGCTCGACTCGACCTCGACCACGTCCCCGGCCCAGACGTCCCCGCCGAGCGTCTCCAGGAGGGCCGCCGCTTCGTCGACGTTGTCGGGGTCGTCGCGCCCCTTGATCTGGCGCGGGCCGGCCGGCCCCCCGGCGGTGGACGGATCGAGGTGCTGCCCCAGCAGGCGGCGGATGCGGTCGGGGATGGACGAGCCGGTCATCACCGCTGAGCGTACCGCACCGGCCCGGACCGACGGCGGCCCGGGCGCCGCTAGCCCATCAGCCCGGCCATCCCCTTGGGGATCTTCCCCCGCCCGATCTGCTTCATCATCCCCTGCATCTGCCGGAACTGGTTGAGCAGATTGTTCACGTCGTGGACGGTGGTGCCGCTGCCTCTGGCGATGCGCCGGCGGCGCGAGCCGTCGATCACCACCGGGTTCTGGCGCTCCCTGGCGGTCATGGAGAGGATGATCGCCTCGACGCGCTTGAACTGCTTGTCGTCGAGCGCGGCGGCGAACTCCGGCCGGCGGTTGAGCTGGTTCAGCCCGGGGATCATGTCCAGGATGGAGGACAGGGAGCCCATGCGCTTGATCTGCTGCAGCTGCCCGAGGAAGTCGTCCAGGGTGAACTGCCCCTTGACCAGCTTCTTCTGCAGCTTCTCCGCCTCTTCCTGGTCGTAGAGGTCCTGGGTCTGCTCGATGAGGGTCAGCATGTCCCCCATGCCCAGGATGCGGGAGGCCAGGCGGTCGGGGTAGTAGGCCTGCAGGGGCTCGATCTTCTCCCCCATGCCCAGGAACTTCAGCGGCACCCCGGTGACCGCCCGGATGGAGAGGGCGGCGCCGCCGCGGGCGTCGCCGTCCATCTGGGTCAGGATCAGGCCGGTGAGGCCCACCTGCTGGTGGAACTGCTGGGCGACGCTCACCGCCTCCTGGCCGGTCATGGCGTTGGCCACCAGGAGCACCTCGTTCGGGCGGATGGCCTCCTTGATCTGCACCAGCTCTTCCATCATCTGCTGGTCGATCTGCAGGCGCCCGGCGGTGTCGATCAGGGCCACGGTGTAGCCGTGCTCGCGGCCGTACTCGATACCCCGCCGGGCGATGTCCACCGGAGAGGGCTTGGTGCCCTCCTCGTAGACCTCGGCGCCGATCTGCCGGCCGAGCGTGACCAGCTGGTTGACGGCGGCGGGGCGGTAGGTGTCGCAGGCCACCAGCAGGGGGCGCTGGCCGAGCTTGCGCAGGGTCAGGGCGAGCTTCGCCGCGGAGGTGGTCTTGCCGGCGCCGTTGAGGCCGACGAGCATCACCGGCGCCGGGGCGGCGCCCGTCCAGTCGATCCGGCCGGGCTCGCCCCCGAGGGTGTTGACCAGCTCCTCGTCCACGATCTGCAGCACCTGCTGCGCCGGGGTCAGGCTGTCCAGCACCTCCGTCGTGGTCGCCCGCTCCTTCACCCGGCGGACGAAGTCCCGGGCGACCTTGAAGTTGACGTCGGCTTCGAGCAGGGCCAGGCGCACCTCGCGCAGGGCCTCGTCGATGTCCTCTTCGGCGAGGCGGCCCTTGCCCCGCATGTCCTTGAAGACGCCCTGCAGACGGTCGGTCAGTGCCTCGAACATCGCCTTCCCTACTCTCCGGAGTCGACGGAGTGCACGCAGTGTACGCGGTGAACGCGGTGTGCGCGGTGAACGCGGTGAACGCGGTGTGCGCGGTCGGGCCGAGCCTGGAGCGCGCTCCGCCCGCCCCCGGCGGGCCGTTTCCCCGACGCACCGCGGTTCAGGCGAAGAGCGCGGCGACGAACTCCTGGGGGTCGAAGGGCGCCAGGTCGCCCACTTTCTCGCCGGTCCCGACCAGCTTGATCGGGATGCCCAGCTCCTGGGCGATGGAGAAGACGACGCCCCCCTTGGCCGAGCTGTCCAGCTTGGCCAGGACGAGACCGGTGACGCCGACCGTCTGGGCGAACGTCTTGGCCTGGATCAGGGCGTTCTGTCCGGTGACGGCGTCCAGGACGAGGAGGGTCTCGTGGGGGGCGTCCGGGATCTGGCGCTGGATCACCCGGTGCACCTTCTTCAGCTCCTCCATCAGGTTCACCTTGGTGTGCAGGCGGCCGGCGGTGTCGACGACCACGACGTCCGCGCCGCGCCCCTGGGCGGCCCGGATGCCGTCGAAGACGACGGCGCTGGGATCGCTGCCCGGGCCCTGGGCGACCACCGGGACGTGCACCCGGTCGCCCCAGACCTTGAGCTGGTCGATGGCCGCGGCGCGGAAGGTGTCCCCGGCGACGAGCAGGGGCTTGCGCCCGGCCTCGGTCAGGTAGTGGGCCAGCTTGGCGATGGAGGTGGTCTTGCCCACCCCGTTGACCCCCACCACCAGCACCACGGCCAGCGGCGCCGGCAGGTTCAGCGCGCTGCGCTCGGCCCCCAGCAGCTTGACCAGCTCGGCCTGCAGCGCCCGCTCGGCCTGCTCCGGGCTCTCGAAGCTGCGCCGGGCGTGCTGCTCGCGCAGGAGGTCGACCAGGTCGGCGGTGGTGTGCGCCCCGACGTCCGCCTGCAGCAGGCGCTCCTCGAGCTCGTCCCAGAAGGACTCGTCCAGCTCGCGCCGGGCCTGGAAGAGGGTGCGCACGGGGGCTATCCGCGGTCGACAGCGTGGCCCGCCCCCACCTGGCGACGAGCGGCGCCTACGAGAACAGGGCGGCGACGAACTCCTGGGGATCGAACGGGGCCAGGTCGCCCACTTTCTCTCCCGTGCCGACC
>DATLLM010000378.1:0-13844 GCA_035537855.1 Chloroflexota bacterium
CCCTGGGGGCGATGGACCTGCTGACCATCTACCTGGGCGACCGCCTCGGCCTCTACCGGGCCCTGGTCGCCGGCGGACCGGCGAGCGCCGCGGCGCTCGCCGCCCGGGCCGGGACGGCGGAGCGCTACACCCGCGAGTGGCTCGAGCAGCAGGCCGCCGGCGGCATCCTGGACGTCGACGACCCCGCCCTCCCCGCCGAGCGCCGGCGCTACGCCCTCTCCGCCGGGCACGCCGAGGTGCTGACCGAGCGGGACAGCCTCAACTACCTGGCCTACCTGGGGCGCTTCGCCGCCGGACTCGGCGGCGCCGCCCCGGCCATCGCCGGCGCCTTCCGCAGCGGCGCCGGCGTCTCCTGGGCGGACCTGGGCCCGGACCTGCGCGAGGGCCAGGCCGAGCAGAACCGCCCCATCTTCCTCAACCTCATGGGGCGCGCCTGGCTGCCGGCGATCCCCGAGCTCGACGCCCGCCTGCGCCGGGGCGCCCCGACCCGGCCGCGGGTGGCGGACATCGCCTGCGGCGGCGGCTGGTCGAGCATCGCCATCGCCCTCGCCTACCCCGAGGCCGAGGTCGACGGCTACGACCTGGACGCTCCCTCGATCGCGCTCGCCCGGGCCAACGCCGCCGCCCGGGGCGTCGCCGATCGCGTCCGCTTCCGCGTGGCCGACGCCGCCTCGGACGCGGCCCCCGCCGGGGCCTACGACCTGGTGCTGATCTGCGAGGCCCTGCACGACCTCTCCGACCCCGTCGGCGCCCTGCGCACGATGCGCCGCCTGGTCGCCCCGGGCGGGGCCGTGCTGGTGGTGGACGAGCGGGTCGCCGAGGCCTTCACCGCCCCCGCCGACGACCTGGAGCGCCTGATGTACGGCTTCAGCGTCCTGTGCTGCCTGCCCAACGGCCTGGCCGCGCAGCCGTCGGCGGCGACCGGGACGGTGATGCGTCCGGACACCCTGCGCCGCTACGCCGCCGCCGCCGGCTTCGGCGCGGTGGAGATCCTGCCCATCGAGCACGACCTGTTCCGCCTCTACCGCCTGCGGCCCTGACCGCCGGGCCCTCCTCGAATCCGGAGCCGGAGCTAGAACAAACGTACCACTCCTGGTATACTTACCAGGAGGAGGTACCCCCACCATGGCCATCAAAGTCGGGACCTGCTCGTGGACCGACCCCACCCTCCTGAAGGCCGGCTGGTACCCCCAGGACGCGGACTCCGCCGAGGGGCGCCTCGCCTTCTACGCCTCCCGCTTTCCGGTGGTGGAGGTGGACTCCACCTACTACTCCCTCCCCTCGGAGCGCAACGCCGTCCTCTGGGCGGAGCGCACGCCGCCCGGATTCACCTTCAACATCAAAGCCTTCAGCCTGATGACCGGCCACGGGGCGGCGGCGAGCAAGCTGCCCCCCATCCTGCGCGACAGCCTCCCCGAGGCGCTGGCCACCCGGAAAGGGAACCTGTACCTCAAGGACCTGCCCCCGGAAGCGCAGCGGTGGGTCTGGCAGGCGTTCGACGACGCCCTGGCGCCGCTGGCCGGGGCGGGGAAGCTGGGGGCCATCCTGCTCCAGTTTCCGCCCTGGTTCGGGATCAACCGGGAGAACAAGGCCTACCTCGAGCGCTGCCGGGAGCTGCTGCCGGAGCGCCGCCTGGCGGTCGAGTTCCGCAACCGGTCCTGGCTCGAGGAGCGCAACGCCGCCGAGACGCTCGGCGTGCTGACGGACAACGACCTGACCTACGTCTCGGTCGACGAGCCCCAGGGCTTCCGCTCCAGCGTGCCGCCGGTCGTCGCCGCCACCACCCCCGGCCTGGCGGTGATCCGCCTGCACGGGCGCAACCGGGAGAACTGGGAGGCGAAGGGCATCTCCGTCGTCGAGCGCTTCCGCTACCTCTACAACCCCCAGGAGCTGAGCGAGCTGGTGCCGAAGGTGGGCGAGCTCGCCGAGAAGGCCCAGGAGACGCACGTCCTGTTCAACAACTGCTACTCGGACTTCGGCGTGCGCAACGCCGCCGACCTCGTCGAGCAGCTGCGCATCGCCGGCCTGGAGTAGACCGGACGTCGACCGGCGCGCCGGTGGGCGCGCCGGGGCGCTACGGCTCGACGCTGGCCGCGTGGTGCGCCCGGCGCTGGGGCTCCGGCAGGCGGTAGCGCCGGCAGCAGCCGAGCACCAGACTCACCGCCCCGGGCAGGTCGAAGCGGTGCCCGAGGGAGACGTACACCGGGGTGACCCCGCTGCGGGTGCGCACCGCCTGCCCCACCACCTCCCCGCGGTCGACCAGGTCGGCCGTCGATCCGGCCCCCGCGCCCAGGTCGCGGTAGTGCCCCACCAGGATGGACTTGGCGCTCCCCAGGGAGGGCTTGTCCAGCCACAGCCCGACGTGGCTGGCGATCCCGAAGCGGCGCCGGTGGGCGATCCCCTGCCCGTCGAAGATCAGGGCGTCCGGCTCTGACTCCAGACGGGCGTAGGCCGCCAGGATCGCCGGGGCCTCCCGGAACGAGAGCAGGCCGGGGACGTAGGGGAAGGTCACCGGCACCTCCGCCCGGGCCACCTCGAGCACCTCCAGCTCCGGGTAGCTGAGCACGGCGACCGCCGCCCGGGCGATCCCCCCTTCGGGGTCGAGCGCCCGGGGGAAGCCGACGTCCACCCCCGCCACCAGGCGCGGCGGCGCGTCCGGGCCCCGGCGCACGATCCGGGAGGCGAGGCGCACCTGCAGCTCGACCGCCTCATCCGGGGTGACGTCCCAACGGTGCAGCGGGCGGGGCAGCGCCGGCATCGGTGTCTACCCCCGGGCGAATCCGGCGTCCCCGGCGCGACCGCGGGGCGGCGGACTCCGTCGTGGTCTCACTGTCGGATCAGGGTATCCTATCCCCCGCCATGGGAACGACCATCTCGCGCGACCGCGCCTGGGCGCTGCTCACCGAGTACACCACCACCCCGGTCCTGATCCGCCACGCCCTCGCCGTCGAAGCGGCGATGCGCGCCCAGGCGGAGCGCTCGGGCGCGGACGCCGAGTACTGGGGGGTCGTCGGCCTGCTGCACGACTTCGACTACGAGCAGCACCCCACCGCCGAGGAGCACCCCTTCGCCGGGGCGGAGATCCTGCGCCAGCGCGGCTACCCGGACCTGGCCGAGGACATCCTCTCCCACGCCAACTACGGCGGCGTCCCCCGCGACACCGCCGTGCGCCGGGCCCTCTACGCCGTCGACGAGCTCTCCGGGTTCCTCACCGCCGTCACCCTCGTCCGGCCGAGCAAGTCGCTCTCGGACGTCGAGCCCTCCTCCGTGCGGAAGAAAATGAAAGACAAGGCCTTCGCCCGCGCCGTGAATCGTGAGGACATCGTCAACGGGGCCTCAGAGCTGGGGGTCGACCTGGACGAGCACATCCGCTTCGTCGCCGCCTCGCTCAAGCCGGTGGCCGCCGAGCTGGGGCTCAACCCGTGACCGCGCCCGTCGCCGCGCCGCCGGCGGTGCGCTTCGGCCACGTCGCCTTCCGCGTCGCCGATCTGGAAGCGAGCGTGCGCTGGTACGGCGCCGCGTTCGGGGCGACGGAGGCCTTCCGGGCGACCACCCCGGACGGCGCGACCCAGCTGGTCTATCTGGAGTTCGCCCCGGGGCAGTTCGTCGAGCTGTTCCCCAACGGGAAGAACCGGATCGAGACGCCCCCGGAGCCGATCGGCTACGGACACACCTGCCTGCTGGTGGCGGACCTCGACGCCGCCCTCGGCCACCTGGCCACCCTCGGCGTCGAGCCGAACGCGGCCCCCCGCACCGGCCGCGCCGGGCAGCGCCTGGCCTTCATCGCCGATCCGGACGACAACCGCATCGAGTTGATGGAGATCCCGCCCCAGAGCCCCATCTACCGCCCGTAGGACGCGCCCCCGGGGACGGCGCGGGGGCAGCGCGGGGAAGCGCGGCGGACGGTCCCGATCCCGGGTCCCGATCGGGTGGCGAGCGCGGGGGCGCGAAGGAGGGCAGGGTGAAGATCACCGAGGTCAAGACGTACGTCATGGACAGCCCCGGGCGGGAGTACGTCTTCATCAAGATCAGCACGGACGAGGGCCTCTACGGCTGGGGCGAGGGCACCCTGGAGATGAAGCAGGGGACGGTCGTCGCCGCCGTCAAGGACCTGGAGGGCTTCGTCATCGGCCAGGACCCCACCCGGGTGGACTTCCTCTGGCAGCGGATGTACCGCCACGGCTTCTGGCGCGGCGGCGTCGCCATCCTCTCCGCCCTCTCCGGCATCGAGCAGGCCCTGTGGGACATCACCGGCAAGGCTTTCGACCAGCCCGTCTACAAGCTGCTCGGCGGCGCCGTCCGGGACTACATCCCCTGCTACACCCACTGCGGCGACGCCGAGCGCGCCCTGCAGCTGATGGAGGACGGCTGGCGCGCCTTCAAGTCCGGCCCCCGCGGGCGGGGCCCCCGCGGCGCGGCGGTGGACGAGCGCGCGCTCGTGCGCGAGACGGCCAGCGCTTACGACGCCATGCGCCGGGCCTGCGGCGAAGACGTGGAGCTGATGTGCGACGTCCACGGGCGCCTGCGGCCCTCGGCCGCCATCCGCCTCGGGCAGGCCCTGCAGCCGTTCGACCTGCTCTTCCTGGAAGAGGCCGTCCCCCCGGACAACATCCTCAGCCTGAAGCGCGTGCGCGAGGCCGGCCTGACCATGGACCTGGCCACCGGCGAGCGGGCCTTCACCAAGTGGGGCTACCGGGAGATGCTCGAAGGGCAGTACGTGGACATCATCCAGCCGGACCTCTGCCACGACGGCGGGATCAAGGAGACGCTGAAGATCGGCGCCCTGGCCGAGACCTACCACGTGATGGTCGCGCCGCACAACCCCAACGGGCCGGTGGGCACGGCCGCCACCGTCCACGCCGCCGCCGTGATGCCCAACTTCCTGATCCTGGAGTACGCCCAGTCGCCGACCCGCGACGCGTGCCAGGCGGCGAGCGAGGCGGAGTGCTTCAAGGCCCGCAACGGGCGGATCGAGCTGCCGACCCGGCCGGGCCTGGGCATCGACCTCGACGAGGCCTACCTCGCGGCGCACCCCTACGGCGGGGTCAAGCTCTGGCCCGGGCTGTACTACGAGGACGGGGGCGTGGCCGACGTCTAGGCCCGCGCCCCGACGGCCCGAGGGCGCCCCCGTCCGCCGCGGGGCCGCCGGCGCGGCGTCGCAGCCGGCGGCCCCCATCCGTTAGGCGAATCGTGGCCTCAGATACGCCCGATTCGCCCGACGCGTCCGATGCGCCCGACTCGCCCGGCGGCGCAGCGAAGATCACCCGCAAGCTGGCCGCCCGCCTGGCGCGCGGCGCAGACCGCCCCGTCCGCGGCGCCGTCTTCGCCGCCCTGGACACGGACAAGCTCCCCCTGACCTCCTTCGCCTCCCGCGCCGCCGCGCGCAACCAGGAGGTGCAGGCCAAGCTGGCGCGCATCCTGGCCGCGATCGAGCGCTGGGAGACGGAGCAGGGGCAGCCGGTGCCCCTGGAGGTCCACCCGGACAGCGCCAGCATCGTGGTCACCGGCCCGGCCGCCCTGTACTCCGCCCTGGCCGCCGACCCGGCCGTCGCCGCCCTCGACCTCGAAGACGGCGCCGCTCCCGGGCGCGCCGCGGGGCGGCGCCCCGCCCGCTAAACAGCCCACCGCCCGCACCCGCGAACGCCACCCGCGAACGCCACCCGCGAACGCCGCCACAGACCCGGACGGACACGGACGACACCCTATGGCCCGACCGCGCTTCCACGCCCTGACCAGCCTCGCCGGCGCCGCCCTCGCCTACCGCCGCTGGGGTCCCGGGGCCGCCCTGGGGCTCGTCGCCGGCGGGCTCCTCGTCGACCTCGACCACCTCGCCGACTTCGCCTGGGTCAGCCGGCGCGGGCGGCGCACCGAGTTCCTCGCCCCCCTGCACGCCTGGGAGCTGGTCGCCGCCGGGACGGCCCTCGCGCTCTGGCTCCGCCGCCGGCGCCACGCCGCCGCCTTCGAAGCGGCGCCGAAAGCCGCCCCGGGGGAGGAGACCCTCGCCCCGGACGCCGCCGACGGCGAGCCCCCGCCGGGCCACCGCCCGGGAGGCGGCGAGGGCGTCCTGCTGGGCCTCGTCGCCGGGCTCGTCCTGCACCTCGTCCAGGACGTGATCGCCAACCGGCCGCGCCACGCCGGGGTGTACTCCATCCTCTACCGCGTCCGCCACGGGTTCGACCGCGACCGCATCGGGTGGGAGGACCACACCAGCTTCCACGAGTGGAGCGGGAACCCCTGGTACACCTGGATCTAGGCGCCGGCGCCCGGGGGCCGCGGGGACAACGGCGCGCGCCCGGTCGGGGGCGAGGGCGCCTCAGGCGAGGGCGGCCAGGACGGCGTCCGCCTCCTCGAGCGTGCGGTCGACGTCCGCGTCCGTGTGGGCCGCGCTGAGGTTGTTGCGCTTCAGGTTCATCGGCAGCATGAAGATCCCCCGCTCGATCATCCCCCGGTGGAAGGCGACGTAGCGCGCCCCGTCGCAGCGCAGCAGGTCGGTGTAGCTCCGCACCGGGGGCTCCATGAAGTAGAGCACGGCGACGGAGCCGAAGCCGCCGGGAGTGGCGGTGATGCCGCGGCGGGCGGCGATCTCCCCGAAGCCCTGGCGCAGGCGCTCGCCGAGGCGGAAGACGTGCGCGTGCACCGTGCCGTCCTCCAGCGCCTCGATCGTCGCCAGGGTGGCCGCGAGGCCGACGGGGTGGCCGTTGAAGGTGCCGCCGAAGAAGACGTCGCCCCCGGCGGTGGCGAAGTGCTCCATCCAGTCCGCCCGCCCGGCGACGGCGGCCACCGGGTAGCCGTTGCCCATGGACTTGGCCAGGGTGGTCAGGTCCGGGGTGACGCCGCAGATGGACTGGTAGCCGCCGAGCGCGTGGCGGAAGCCGGTGATCACCTCGTCGAAGATCAGGGCGGCGCCGTGGCGCCGGGTCAGGGCGCGCAGGCCCTCGAGGAAGCCGGGCACGGGCAGCACGGCCCCGATGTTGTGCGGGATCGGCTCGGTGATCACGGCGGCGATCTGCTCGGGGTAGGCGTCGAACGCCGCCTCGACCGCCGCCAGGTCGTTGAAGGGCAGCACGATGGTGTCCTCGAGCGCCTGGGGCAGCATCCCGGCCGACCCCGGGTCCTTCGTGCCCAGGCGCTCGGCGGGGCTGATCACGTTCATCAGCAGGCTGTCGTAGCCGCCGTGGTAGCAGCCCTGGAACTTGACGATCCGGCGGCGCCCGGTGACGCCGCGGGCGAGGCGCAGGGCGTGCATCGTCGCCTCGCTGCCGCTGTTGCAGAACAGCACCGCTTCGGCGCTGGGGATGTGCTGCACGAGCTTCTCGGCGACGAGCACTTCGAGGTCGGTCGTGCCGACGCCGATGCAGTCGATCCGGTCGAGGGCCTCCTTCACCCCGGCGTCGACCGCCGGGTGGTTGTGCCCCAGGATCTGCGGCCCGAAAGCCAGGTGGTAGTCCAGGTACTCCCGCCCGTCGGCGTCCCACAGGCGGGCGCCGGCGGCGCGCACCCAGGTGATCGGCGGGGTCAGGCCGCGGGTGAAGGAGGTCACGCCGCCGGGGATCACCGCCGTCGCCCGGGCCGTCCAGGCCGCCCCGGCCCGCTCCGTGGTCGTCGCCATCGCCCCTCGCCTCTCTCCGCCGGCGCGCCCGCGGCGCACCCGCGCCTCCCTCTCAGAATGTGAAACGGCGTTCCGCATCGGGATGGTAGTCCCCGGTCGGGCGCGAGTCAAGAAGCGGGGGCCTCTATAATGCCCTGCACCGCCAGGGCGCCCCCGGCAGCGAGGGACCGCCGGGGCCCGGGCGCGCGAGGGCTGCAGCAGCAAAGGAGGACGCAGGGGAGATGGTGTCGGCTGACGTGCGCGTCGCCCGGGCGCGAGTCGCGTTCAAGGGCCCCGGACCGCAGGTGAACGGCCTCGAGGCCGTCCCCGAGGGGCTGTGGCTCTCCGACCAGCAGAACGACCGCACCTACCTGGTGGACTACACGGGCAAGGTGCTGACCAGCTTCGCCAGCCCGGCCCGCAACGCCAGCGGGACGACGTTCGGCGCCGGCTCGGTCTGGGTCACCTCCAACGTGCGGCCGTCCATGATCTACCGCCACGACCCGCAGACCGGGCACTGCACGGCCGGACTGCACCTGCCGAACGCGGAGCAGGGCGGCGTCCACGGCGCCCAGTGGCGCCCCTACGAGCTGGGCGTGCAGCCCCCGCCGCCGCCGGAGCAGCGCCCGGAGGTGCACGCCAACGCCCCGGGCGGCAAGCTGAACGCCGGCCCGGGCGTCAGCGGCACCCTGTGGGTCACCCGCCCCGGGGCCAAGGTGATCGACCACATCGACGCCGAGACGGGCGAGCCCCTCGGCCAGATCGCCTTCCCCGCCACCCGCTCCCACGGGCTGTTCTGGGACGAGGCGGACAACACCCTGAGCGTGGTCGAGACCAACCACAGCCACGTCTACAAGATCGACCCCCGCTCCGGCACGGTGCTGGACGAGTGGCGGATCGAGGGCGCCGAGGTGCACGCCATGACCCGCAGCGCGGACGGGCGGATCTGGGTCGGCGACGCCTCGACGAACGAGATCTCGATCGTCGAGCTCTAGCCCTCCGCCCCGCCCGGCGGGAGCGGGCAGCGGCTCCCCGCCGGCGGGGGCCACGCCACGGACGACGCACGACGCAGCACAGGAGACGAGATGAGCATCGACCTGACCTCAGGCGCCCCGCGTAGCCCGTACGACGAGCTCGGGGGGATCACCTTCCTCCCCCGCAGCATCGACAAGATGCGGGCCTACATCGCCGGCACGGTCGGCCTGTACAACGCCAAGACCGGGGTCAGCACCGGCGTCTTCGACCTGTTCGGGGTCACCGCGGACGAGTTCGAGCAGATCGTCAAGGACAACGCGACGGACGACGCCGTGCTGCAGGCCCTGAACGCGCGGCGGACGCCATCGGCTGAGGCGATCGAGGACTGGAACCGGCGCGCGATCACCCGCCAGCCGACGGACGAGGCCGGCCTGGCGCGGCACCGCAAGATGCTCGAGGACGCCGGCTACGGCGACCGCACGGACATCGTGACCACCTACGATCGCCTCGACCTGGACGATGGGCGGGAGGTGCCCCAGGGGGGGCGCGCCCACCCGCTGAAAGGCTAGGCCCCGGGCCAGCCGCCGTTCGGCTGGCCCGGCCCCCGGGCGGCCGGCGCGGCCGGGCCCACCGGGCCCACCGGGCCACCCGGGCCACCCGGGCCCACCGGGCCACCCGGGTATCCTTACGGGTCAGAGGAGCGAACGTGGAACGACGGCGCGTGGTGATCACGGGGGTGGGTTCGGTCAACCCCCTCGCGCACTCCATGGCCGAGAGCTGGCCCCGGCTCAAGGCGGGGGCGTCCGGAATCGCCCGCATCAGCCGCTTCGATCCGGTGGAGCTGGGCCTGGAGACGCACATCGCCGGCGAGGTCAAGGGCTTCGACCCCTCGGACCACATGGACGCCCGCACCGCCCGGCGGATGGACCGCTTCGGGCAGTTCGCCGTCGCGGCCGCCGGGGAGGCCATGCGGCAGTCCGGGCTGGTGGTGGACGACCACAACCGCGACCGGATCGGGGTCATCTTCGCCACCGGGGTCGGCGGCCTGGAGACGATCGTCAACCAGGAGAACGTCCGCCAGAACCGGGGGCCGAAGCGGGTCAGCCCCCTCTCGGTGCCGATGCTGATGCCGAACGCCGCCGCCGGGAACATCGGCATGCGGTTCGGCATGCGCGGCCTGGGGATGGCCGTCGCCTCGGCCTGCGCCTCGAGCAACGACGCCATCGGCATGGCCCTGGCGGCGATCCAGCTCGGCTGGGCGGACGCCGCCGTCACCGGCGGGGCGGAGGCCCAGGTCGTCCCCCTGGCCATCGCCGGGTTCAACCAGGCCGGGGCCCTCGCCACCCGCTTCAACGAGACCCCCGAGCGGGCCAGCCGGCCCTTCGACAAGGACCGCGACGGCTTCGTCATGTCCGAGATGGGCACCGCCCTCGTCCTGGAGACGCTGGAGAACGCCCGGCGCCGCGGGGCGCCGATCTGGGCCGAGCTGGCCGGCTACGGGGCGTCGATGGACGCCTTCCACATCACCGCGCCGGCGCCGGACGGGAACGGCGCCGTGCGGGCCATGCGGGCCGCCCTGGAGATCGCCGGCATCCCGCCCGAGGAGGTCGACTACATCTCCGCCCACGGGACGAGCACGCCGATCAACGACCCCATCGAGACCCGGGCGGTCAAGACGGTCTTCGGCGAGCGGGCCTACCGCCTGCCCATCTCCTCCATCAAGAGCATGGTCGGCCACTCCGCCGGCGGCTGCGGCGCCCTGGAAGCCGCCGCCCTGGCCCTGTCCATCGCCGAAGGGGTCGTGCCCCCGACCATCAACCTGGAGACGGCCGACCCGGAGTGCGACCTGGACTACGTGCCCAACGTCGGGCGCGCGGTGGAGATCCGGGCCGGCCTCTCCAACGTCTTCGGCTTCGGCGGGCACAACTCCTGCGTCGTCCTGCGCCGAGTGGAAGACTGAGGAAGGCCGGGGAAGGCCGAGGAAGGCCGGGGGCACCGTGGGACGCTACTTCGACGAGCTGACCGAGGGCGAGCCGTTCGCCAGCGCGCCCCGCACGGTCAGCGGCGCGGACATCGACGCCTTCGTCCGCCTCAGCGGGGACGACAACCGCCTGCACACGGACGACGCCTTCGCCCGGGAGGCCGGCTTCAAGGGGCGGATCGCCCACGGGGCGCTGGTGGTCAGCATCGCCACCGGGCTGGCCTGGTCGACCGGGCTGCTCACCGACACCACCCTCGCCTTCCGCACCATCGAGAGCTGGAAGTTCTCCCTCCCCGTCTACCCGGGCGACGCCGTCTCCCTGCGCGGGCGGGTCGCCGAGAAGCGCCCCCTGCGCCACGGCACCGGCCTCGTCCGCTTCGACCTCGAGGTGGTGAACCAGCACGGCGAGGTCGTCGCCGGGGGCGGCCTGCGGATGCTGATGCGCTCGCGGGACTACACCCCGCGGTCGAGCGCCGGTTGAGGCGCGGTTGAGGCGGGGTTGCTTCGGAGAGGCATACTAAGCACGGGGCTTCAGCGCCCTGTTCGAACCCCTTCAAGGAGGATAGGTCACATGGCTGCAGAGACGAAGTTGCCCAACGACCAGTGGGACGGCGCCTGGGTGGTCGACCCGGACAACGAGTGGAAGCCCCGTCCGCGCACGCGCGTCGTGGGCGACATCGAGTGGCTGGCCCGCATGTCCGACAAGGCGCGCGCCGCGGCCAAGGGCACCATCGGGGCGTACATCTACCCCTGCCCGGCGGACAAGAAGCTCCTGGCCGCGCTCGAGCTCGATCCGGACACCTTCCAGAAGATCGCCACCAGCGCGAGCAACGACGACGACGTCGTCGCCGGCGTGAAGGCCGCCAGCCCCACCCTCAAGGCCGGCACCTTCAACTTCAAGCGCTAGGCCCGCCGGCGGCCCAACCGGGCGGCGCGCCGGCCGCTTCCCCGGCCGGCCTCGCCCGCGCGGCGCCCCCGACCGTTCGCGGCGCCCGGGCGTGCGGGGCGCTCATGCGTTGGGGGCATCGATCCCGCGCCCGACCTCGTGGCATACTACGGAAATAGACCGTCGGTCCTATTTCCTCGAGGTCAGGAGGCGCCAGTGACCGCAGCCGCCACCCCGGCGATCGCGCCGGCCAGTCCCCATCCGGACCTGCCCGACCCCAGCCCCGGGGTGCGCCTGTTCACCCGGCCGGAGGTGACCCTGCCGGTCCCCGCGGACGCCACCCTGGCCGAGATCGAGCGCAAGGTGGACGCCGGGGAGCGCCTGTCGGCGGCGGACGGCCTGGCCCTGTACGGCGCGCCCGACCTGCTGTGGCTGGGCCAGCTGGCCCGGCGGGCGCAGAAGCGCCGCACCGGCGATCGGGTCTACTTCAACGTCAACCGGCACATCAACCTGACCAACGTCTGCAAGGCCCGCTGCGCCTTCTGCTCCTTCCGCCGCGACGAGGGCGAGGAGGGGGCCTACACCATGACCGTCGAGGAGGCCGTCGTCGCCGCCCGGGAGACGGCCGCCGCGCTGGACATCACCGAGCTGCACATCGTCAACGGCCTGCACCCCGGGCTGCCGTTCGACTACTACCTGGAGGCCCTGCGGGCCCTCAAGGCGGCCCTGCCCCACGTGCACCTCAAGGCCTTCACCGCGGTCGAGGTGTGGTGGTTCGCCCGCATCACCGGGATGGGCTACGAGGACGTGCTGCGCGCCCTGATCGACGCCGGCCTGGGCTCCCTCCCCGGCGGCGGCGCGGAGATCTTCGCCCCCCGCGTCCGCCGGCGCATCTGCGGCTACAAGTCCACCGCCGAGGACTGGCTGGCGGTGCACCGCACCGCCCACCGCCTCGGCCTGAAGACCAACGCCACCATGCTCTACGGGCACATCGAGACGCCCGAGGAGCGGGTCGACCACGTGCTGCGCCTGCGCGAGCTGCAGGACGAGACCGGGGGCTTCCAGGTCTTCATCCCCCTGCGCTACCACAACGAGCACAACCGCATGGGCGGGCCCAACGGGCTGCCCATGGCCACCGCCCTGGAGTCCGCGCGCGTCTTCGCCGTCAGCCGGCTCCTGCTGGACAACGTGCCGCACCTCAAGGCCTACTGGATCATGCTCGGGCTGGACACCGCCCAGACCCTGCTCGAGTTCGGCGTCGACGACCTGGACGGCACCGTCGTCCAGGAGCGCATCTACCACATGGCCGGCGCGGCCACCCCCCACGAGATGGGCCTGGCCGAGCTGCTGCGGGTGATCCGCAGCGCCGGCCGCGTCCCCGTGCAGCGGGACACCGTCTACAACCCCTTGCGCTTCTACGACGACGCCCCGGCCGTCCCGGACGCAGCGAACGTCGAGGAGTAAGGTTGTGGCCACCGCCGACCTGCTGGCAGCACCGGTCGACGCGCGCCGCCCCGGGCGCCCGCGCGTCGGGCACATCGCTTTCCTGAACTGCCTCCCCCTCTACTACGGCCTCGTCCACGACGGCGCCCTGCTGGACATGGACCTCACCCGGGGGACGCCGACGGAGCTGAACCGCCGCCTGCTCGAAGGCGACCTGGACGTCGCCCCCATCTCGTCCGTCGAGTACCTGCGCAACGCGGACGACCTGCTGCTCCTGCCGGACCTGACCGTCTCCTGCGACGGCCCGGTGCAGAGCATCGCCCTCGCCGGGCGCGTCCCCCCCGCGGCCCTGGACGGGCGCCGCGTCGCCCTGACCACCACCTCGGCCACCTCGCAGGTGCTGACCCGGATCATCCTCGAGGAGCGCTACGGCGTCGTCCCCGAGTACAGCGCCTGCCCGCCGGACCTCGAGCGCATGCTCGCCACGGCGGACGCCGCCCTGCTGATCGGCGACCCGGCGCTGCACGTCCTGTGGCGGCCCCCCGCCGGCCTGGACGTCACCGACCTCGGCGCCGAGTGGCACGCCCTCACCGGGCAGGCCATGGTCTTCGCCGTCTGGGCCGTGCGCCGGGAGTACGCCGCCCGGGCCCCGCAGCTGGTGGCCGAGGTGCTCGACGCCTTCCGGCGCTCCCTGGCCTACAGCCTGGAGGAGGTGCGCAACATCGCCCGCGCGGCCGCCCGCTGGGAGTCCCTGCCGGCGGACGTGCTCGAGACCTACTTCCGCACCCTGCGCTTCGAGTTCGGCCCGCGCTACCGGGCCGGCCTGCGGGAGTTCGCCCGCCGCGCCGTCGCCCACGGGGCCCTGGACCGCGTCCCGGACCTGGAGTTCTTCGCCCCGCCCGGCGCCTGACCGCCCCCGGCGCCCGGCCGCCCCCGGGTCAGCGCCGCCGGCCGAGCAGGGCGACGACGGC
>DATLLM010000379.1:0-4653 GCA_035537855.1 Chloroflexota bacterium
TCGCCCGCTACGTCGCCAGCGGCGAGCCGCTGGGCTGCGCCGGCGCTTACGACGTGCACCGCCTGGGCGGCGCGCTCGTGGCGGCGGTCGGCGGCTGCTTCGGCGCCGTCGTCGGGCTACCCGTCGTCGCCGCCGCGGCCCTGCTGCGGGACGCGGGCGTGGCCGTCCCCGCCGACGCCTCCACCGTCTGCGCCCACCTGTACGGCCGGCCCTGCCTCGCCGCCGCGCCGGAGACCGCCGGGCGCTGCCGGCCCACCCGCCTCGCCCACCGTCCGTACTAGCGCAGGCCGGCGGCGCGTCTCATCGGGAGCCGGGGAGCCGGGGTCGCGCCTAGCGGGGGCCGGCGGCCTCCCGGAGGGCGCCGGCGTAGCCCCGCAAGGCGGTCTCCTGCTCGTCCGGTGCGGTCCTGTCCATCAGGTCGAGGATGGCGCTGGCCACGATCGCCGCGTCGGCGTGCTCGCGCAGGGCGGCGACGTGCTCCGGGCGCGAGACGCCGAAGCCGACCGCCAGGGGCAGGTCGGTCGCCCGGCGCACGCGAGCGAGATACTCGGGCAGGCCGGCGGCGAGGTCGCGGCGGGCCCCGGTGACGCCGGCCAGGGAGACGCAGTAGACGAAGCCCCGCGCCCGGGCGGCGACGGCCGCCAGCCGGTCCTCGGTGCTCGTCGGGGCGACGAGGAAGATGGGATCGATTCCGGCCGGCTCGAGCGCCGCCAGCAGGTCGTCGGATTCTTCGACCGGCAGGTCGGGCACGATCAGCCCGTCCAGTCCGGCCTCCGCGCCCAGGGCGGCGAAGCGCTCCAGGCCGACCGCCAGAACCGGGTTGTAGTAGCTGAGGAAGATCAGCGGGGCGGTGACCCCTCCCTGGCGCAGGTCGCGCACGGCCTGAAAGCAGTCCGCCGGCGTCGTGCCGTTCTGCAGCGCGCCGTGGGTCGCCCGCTGCACCGTGGCGCCGTCCGCCTGCGGGTCCGAGAAGGGCACGCCGAGCTCGATCAGGTCGAATCCGCCTTCGATCAGGCCCGGGACGAGACGCTGGGCGTCCCCCTTCTGGGGGTAGCCCACCGTCTGCCAGCCGATGAGGGCCAGGCCGCCGGCGGCGCGCACGCGCGCGATCGTCGCCCCGATGCGGCTCTTGCCGCCGACGAGCGCGGTCACAGGCTGACTCCGAGCGTGCTGGCCACCGTGCCCATATCCTTGTCGCCCCGGCCGGAGAGGTTGATCACCACCGTCTGCTCCGGAGCCATCGTGCGCGCCAGGTCGACGGCGGCGGCGACGGCGTGGGCCGACTCCAGCGCCGGGATGATCCCTTCGGTGCGGCAGAGCAGCTGCAGGGCGTCCATCGCCCCGTCGTCGGTGACGGCGACGTAGCTCGCCCGTCCGGTCTCCTTGAGGAAGGCGTGCTCCGGGCCGACGCCCGGGTAGTCCAGCCCGGCGGAGATGCTGTGCGCCTCGGCCACCTGCCCCCACTCGTCCTGGAGGAGGTAGCTGCGGGCGCCGTGGAGCACGCCCGGCCGCCCGGCGACCAGGGTCGCGGCGTGGCGCCCGCTGTCGACCCCGTGCCCGGCGGCCTCGGCGCCCAGGAGGCGCACCGTCTCGTCCGCGATGAACGGGTGGAAGATGCCGATGGCGTTGCTGCCGCCGCCGACGCAGGCCACGACCGCATCCGGCAGACGGCCGAGCCGGTCGAGGCACTGCTCGCGCGCCTCGTGGCCGATGACGCTCTGGAAGTCGCGCACCATGACCGGGTAGGGGTGAGGGCCGACCACCGAGCCGATGATGTAGTGGGTGGACTCCACGTTGGTCACCCAGTCCCGGATGGCCTCGTTGATGGCGTCCTTCAGGGTGCGCGAGCCGGAGGTGACCGGGCGCACCTCGGCGCCGAGGAGCTTCATCCGGAAGACGTTGAGCGACTGCCGGTGGACGTCCTCCTCGCCCATGTAGACGATGCACTCCAGGTCGAGCATGGCGCAGACGGTGGCGCTGGCCACGCCGTGCTGGCCCGCCCCGGTCTCGGCGATGATCCGCTGCTTCCCCATCCGCCGGGCGAGCAGCCCCTGCCCGAGGGCGTTGTTGATCTTGTGCGCCCCGGTGTGCGCCAGGTCCTCGCGCTTGAGATAGATCTGGGCCCCACCGGCGACGGCGCTCAGCTTGCGGGCGTGGTAGAGCGGCGTCGGGCGCCCGACGTAGTGGCGCTGGAGGTCGAGGAGCTCGGCCTGGAACCGGGGATCGACGCGGGCCTCGTCGTAGGCCACGATCAGGCGGGCCAGGGCCGGCATCAGCGTCTCGGGTACGTACTGGCCCCCGAAGGGGCCGAAGTGACCGGGGCGGTCCCGGACGACGGCCGGCGGCGTGATGCTCATGACAGCAGTCCCAGGGCGTATTTGGCGTGGCGCAGCGTCTCGCCGGCGACGGCGCCGGCCCGGGCCGCGCCGGCCTTAAGCAGGTCGTCCAGCTCGCCGGAATCCAGCAGCTCGCGGCAGCGCTTCTGGATGGGGGCGAGCGACTCGATGGTGAGGTCGGCCAGGGCGCGCTTGAAGTCGCCGTAGCCCTTGCCCTCGAAGCGGGCCTCGATCGCCTCCGGCGCCTCGCCGGAGAGCACCTGGTAGATGGTCAGCAGGTTGGAGATGCCCGGCCGGGCCGGGTCGAAGCGGATCTCCCGCAGGCTGTCGGTCGTCGCCCGCATCACGCTGCGCCGGATGGTGTCCGGGTCGTCGTAGATGCCGATCGCCTGGCCGGGCACGTCCTCGCTCTTGCTCATTTTGGCCGTCGGGTCCTGGAGTCCCATGATCCGGGCCCCCGTCTCGCCGATCATCGCCTCGGGCACGACGAAGGTCTCCCCGTAGATGCGGTTGAAGCGCTCGGCGATGTCCCGGGCGAGCTCGACGTGCTGCCGCTGGTCGTCGCCGACGGGGACGTATCTGGCCTGATAGAGGAAGATGTCCGCGGCCATCAACACCGGGTAGTCGAACAGGCCGGTGCTGATCCGCTCGTCGTCCACGCCCAGGCGCTGGCTCTTGTCCTTGAACTGGGTCATCCGCTCGAGCCAGCCCATCGGGGTGACGCAGTTCAGCAGCCAGCCCAGCTCGGCGTGGGCCGGGATGTGGCTCTGCACGAAGACGGTCGACTTCTGCGGGTCGAGCCCGGCGGCGAAGTAGAAGGCGGCCAGCTCGCGCGTGTTCTGGCGCAGCGCGGCCGGCTGCTGGTAGACGGTGATGGCGTGCAGGTCGACGATGCAGAAGAAGTTGTCGTAGCGGTCCTGCCCGTCTACCCAGCGCTTGATCGCCCCCAGGTAGTTGCCCAGGTGCAGGTTGCCGCTCGGCTTGACGCCGGAGAGGACCCGCGGGCGTGCCTGCTGCGACTCTCCGCTGGTAGCGCCGGGCGCCGTTGCGGTGGCCATAGTCTCCTCCCCCTCTCGATTCTCGGTTCTCGGTTCTCGGTTCTCGGTCGGTGTTTACGGTTGGGTGCGCCCGGCGGCGGCGGCGCCGGCGGTCGCCCGGGCCACGAAGGCCGCGACTCTCTCGGGATCGGTCTGTCCGTCCGTCTCCACGCCGCTGGCCACGTCGACGCCCCAGGGTTGCACCGCCGCCACGGCGGCGCCGACGTTGGTGGCGTTCAGCCCGCCGGCGAGCAGCAGCGGCAGGCGCCGCGCCAGGGGCGCGGCCAGGGCCCAGTCCCAGCCCCGCCCGCTGCCGCCCCAGCTCCCGGCCACGGGTGCGTCGACCAGCAGCGCGGCCACCCCGCTCGCCGCGGCGTAATGTGCGGCCAGGTCGGCGTCCGCCGGCGCGTGCAGGCGCACCGCCTTGATCACCGGCAGGCCGCTCAACGCGGCCACCTCCCGGCTGAGCGCGGCGTCTTCGTCTCCGCTGAGCTGGACGGCGTCCAGGCCGCAGGCGGCGGCGACGGCGGCGATCGTGGCCGGGCGCTGGTTGACGAAGACGCCGACCATCACCGGGGCCGCGCCGGCGGCGGGCGCCGCGCGGCAGGCGGCGATCGCCTCCCGGGCGACGTCGACCTCCACCCGGCGCTTACTCACCGGGGCGAAGTTGAAGCCCAGCAGGCCGGCCCCGGCGCCGGCCGCGCCGACCGCGCGCTCGACCGAGCGCAGGCCACAGATCTTCACCACCGGACGGTTGCCGGACGCAACGGCGAAGCTCACCCCAGCAGCTCCTCGATCTTGGCCCGGGGGTCCGGCGCGGTCACGATCGCGCTGCCCACCAGGATGGCGCTCGCTCCCGCCCGGCGGACGCGGCGGGCGTCTGCCCCGGTCTCGATGCCGCTCTCGCTCACCAGCACCGCCCCGGCGGGGACGCCGCCGGCCAGCAGGTCGGTCACCTCCAGACGGGTCTCCAGCGTACGCAGGTCGCGGTTGTTGATCACGATCACGGCGGCGCCGGCCCGCAGCGCCACCTCCAGCTCGGGCGCGTCGTGCACCTCGACCAGGCAGTCGACGCCGGCGGCGCGGGCGGCGGCGAGCAGGACGCTGAGGCGCTCGCCGGCGACCGCGAGATCGGGCGCGCCCGGCGAACGGGGCGCATCGGTGACCTCGGGATCGCCGAGGGGCGAGGCCAGGGCGGCGACGATCAGCAGGGCCGCGTCGGCGCCGGCGGCGCGCGCCTCGAAGAGCTGGTACGGCGTAAACAGGAAGTCCTTGCGCAG
>DATLLM010000380.1:0-6600 GCA_035537855.1 Chloroflexota bacterium
CAGCCCCAGACGAGCGCCGTCCTCCTGGGCGAGACCGGCGTCGGGCGGCGCTCGTCTGGGGCTGCACCAGCAGGTTGGCCAGCCCCTCCAGCAGCCCGGTGCGCTCCGCCACCGCCGGCAGCTGCCCCGCCCGCAGGGCGCCGACCAGCTCGTAGACGGCGCCCTCGCCACCGGCCGGGCGTCCGTTGCCCGCGCCGGTCGGGCGGCCCGGGCGGCCGGGGCCGCCCGGGCCCCCGGGAGCGGTGAGGGTCGCCGGGGCGCCGGCGCCGGCGGGGCCGCCGAAGGCGAGGCCGTGGCGCCGGGCCAGGGCCGGCGGCAAGGGGATGCTGGCCGACGCCTCGCCCACCTGCTCGGCGGCGATGCCGCTGGCGGCGAACGCCCGCGTCGCCCGGGTGTCCTCGTCCAGCAGGGCGGTGAGCAGATGGTCGGTGCCGGCCACCGGCTTACGCTGCTGCACGGCGAGGTCGCGCGCGCGGGCGACGATGCGGGCCAGCTCGGGCGAGATGTCGAACGGCTCGCCGTTGAAGCGGTGGGTGAGCTGCCCCGGGGTCAGGTTATCCCGCACGTCCCGCAGCCCCGCCTCGAGCCGGTTGCGCAGCTCGAAGAGGTCGACCCCGAAGTGGGTGCGCAGCAGACTCCCGGCCAGGCCGTCGCTCTGCTTGAGCAGGGCGGTGGCCAGGTGATCGGGCGTGACGGTGCGGTGCCCGCCGTTGCGGGCGATGACGGTGGCCAGATCGATCGCCCGCACCGCCTCGGGCGACAGGCCGTTGGTGCCCAGCTCAGACATGCTCAGCCCTGAACGGAATTCGGCGGCAGCCGGGGCGGCGTCGCACTGAGTACCATTCTCGCATGAGCGTGGTCGGTGAGCGCACCCAGTACCTGAATCTGGAGCAGATCGAGCGGGTCTGCGGCGCCGTCGGCGAGCGCCTGCTGGTCGGTAGCGGCCTGGTGGTCGACGCCCTGCGCCGCGAGCTGATCTCGATCAGCGCCAACGGGATGCGCTCGAGCGCCCTCGGGCAGGGCCTCTTCGGCCCGCACCTGCTGCGCCCCGGGGTGCTCTGCCTCGCCGGCCCGGGGGGCGTGGGCAAGACCTACTTCGCCGAGCTGGTCGCCCGCGTGGCGTACGGCGAGCGCTTCGGCGACCACCTGATCGGGGTCAACTGCCAGAGCTACTTCGCGGGTCGCTTCCCGCCCCTGCCGCGGGCGAAGCTGGAGGCCGGGCCGCTGTCCGTTGTGGTGCTGGACGGCGTGGAGGTGCTGCCGCAGCTCCCACCGGTGGCGGCGCTCTGGGCGGACGCCATCCGCTACGGCCGGGCGGCCCTCCCCGCCGCCGGGGACGGCGGGCAGATCGTGCAGCAGGAGCTGAGCTTCGGGCGCTGCCTGATCGTGGCCACGGCCAACGTGGGGCGCGAGCAGGTCACCCACATCGGCTTCCGGCCGCCCCGCGGCGAGGGCGCGCCGGACGCGGATGAGGTCAACCCCGAGGCGGCGACGCGCCTGATCCGGGACGCCCTGGGCGACCTCTTCGACGGCGCCCCGGGTGAGGCCTTCCCGCCCGACCGCTGGCTCGTCCTGCCGCCGCTGCGGCCCGCGGACATGCGCCGCCTGGTCGACCTGCAGCTCACCTCGCTGGCCGAGCTGCTGCCCAACGGCTCGCCGCCGATCGAGATCGCCGGCGCCGCCGCCGACCGCCTGATCGCCGCCGCCCTGGCGGCGCGCTCGCCGAACAAGACGGTCGCCCTGGTCGACCTGATGCGCGCCGCCGTCCAGCCGGCGGTGGACGGCGCCTTGCTGAGCAACGGGGCGCCGCTGCCGCTGCGGGTGCGCATCGACCCGGACGGCGTGGCCCCCGGCCCGGCGCCGTCCCCCGCCGCCGGAACCGCCGCCGGCGCCGGCGTGCGGGCCACGGTCGAGCTCGTCTCCGGCCGCGGCTGAGCCCCCACCCCGCCGCCTCCGGCGCCCCCTTCGGGCGCCGTACCGGCAGGCCGTACCGGCGGCGGCCGCGCCGGTACGCTCAGACTGTGCCGGAGCTACCGGACATCGTCGTCTACGTCGAGCGCCTGGAAGCGCGCCTGCTGGGGCAGCCCCTGGAGGGCGTGCGTCTGTCCAGCCCCTTCGTGCTGCGTTCCGTCGACCCGCCGCTCGACGCCGCCCGCGGGCGGCGGCTGCGCGGGGTGCGCCGGCTGGGCAAGCGCATCGTCCTCGCCCTGGAGGATGACCTCTTCCTCGTGCTGCACCTGATGGTCGCCGGGCGCCTGACGTGGAGAACCCCCGGCGCGGCGGCCCCCGGGCGGATCGGGCTGGCCGCGTTCGACTTCCCGGCGGGGACGCTGCTGCTGACCGAGGCGGGCACCAAGCGCCGGGCCTGGCTGCGCCTCGTCGCCGGCGAGCCCGCGCTGCGGGCCCTCGACCCCGGGGGCCTCGAAGTGCTCGACGCCACCCTCCCCGAGTTCGCCGCCGCCCTGCGGGCCGAGAATCACACCGTCAAGCGCTCCCTGACCGACCCCCGCCTGTTCAGCGGGATCGGCAACACCTACTCGGACGAGATCCTGCACCGGGCCCGCCTCTCGCCCGTACGGCTCACCCGGCAGCTCTCGGACGAGCAGGTGGAGCGCCTCTACGAGGCCTGCCGCACGACGCTGCGGGACTGGTCGGCGCGCCTGCGCGCGGCGAGCGGGGAGGAGTTCCCGGAGAGCGTGACCGCGTTCCGGGAGGGGATGGCCGTGCACGGGCGCTACCGCCAGCCCTGCCCGGATTGCGGCGCCCCCGTCCAGCGCATCGTCTACGCCGACAACGAGGTCAACTACTGCGCCCGCTGCCAGACGGAGGGGCGCCTCCTCGCCGACCGGGCCCTCTCCCGCCTGCTCAAAGCCGACTGGCCGCGGACCCTGGCCGCCGCCGAAGCCGAATAAGAATAAATAGAGGAACGGCAGCGTCCGGGGGAGCGGCGGCAGCCGAGGAGCACGAGTCTGCGCGGGGGACGGCAGCGGGAGCGGGGCAGGCGGCAGCCGAGGAGCACGCCTTTGCGCGGGCAGGCCTGGTGGGCCGCAGCCTGCGGGCCGCGCACGGCGTCGTCTGCGACGGCAATGAGGTGCGCTCCGAGGGCGATTCCGGCTTGCCGGCCGGTGTCTGCCGGGGTCAGGACGGGCCGCGGGCGACCCGGCGCCGCCGGCGAACGCTAACGCCGTGACCGCGGATCGCTCGCCGTCGAAGTCGCCGCCACGCGGCCGCAGGATGGCGGCCCGCTACGGGCCGCACCCGCGCAAAGGCGTGCTCTTCGGCTGCTCCCGCTCCCGCTCCCCGCGCAAAAGCGGTCTCTTCGGCTGCTTCCTCTCCCTCGGCCGCTGCCGTTCCTGCTCCCGCTCCCGCTCCCGCTCCCCGCGCTACCGCGTGCGCCTCCGGCTCCGCCGGCGCCTCCGGCTCCGCCGGTTCTTCCGGTAGCGAAGACTCAGACGTTGTACCCGACCGGCTCCTTGCGGATGAAGATCCAGCAGAGCAGGTAGGGCAGCAGTCCGGGGACGCCGCCCGGCAGGAGCAGCAGCAGCCAGATCAGGCGGACGAGGAACACCGGGATTCCGGACCAGTTGGCCATCCCCTGGGCGACCCCGGCGATCCAGCCACCGCGGCGGGCCCGGTAGAGCTTGCGCGTCGAAGACATCGCGTTCACGTTACTTTCTCCTCCCACGATACACACCGGGAGGGGAGCCCATTACGCCGGCGCTTCCGTCGTCTGGCCCTGATCTGGGGCTAGCGGACTCGCAGGCTGTCGCTCTCGTAGGTGACCCCGAGGGGGCGCAGCACCACCCGGCGCGGTCCGGCCTCGACCGTCCCGGCGGCGAGCAAGGTCACCCCCCGCCCGGCGGCGATCGCCTGCGCCCGGGGCGCCGCCGCCGGGGGGAGGAAGTAGGCGAAGCCGGCGCCCATGTTGAAGGTGCCGTAGGCCTCGGCGTCGTCCAGCGCCGCCTGGGACTGGAGGAAGGCGAGCACGGGGGGGACGGGGGGGAGGCGGTCGACGACGTAGGTCAAGGGCTGCGCCGCGCGCATCAGCTTGCGCCAGCCGTGGCCGGTGACGTGGACGGCGTAGTGCAGGGGGACGCCGCCGTCCTGGAGGGCCTCCGTCAGGGGGCCGTAGAGGGGTGCTGGGTCGAGGAGCACCTCGCCGTAGGGGCGCCGGGCCGGGTCGCCGGGGACGGGCGTGCCGAAGCCCTCAGGCAGCCGGGCGGCGATCTGGCGGGCCAGGGTCAGCCCGTTGGCGTGGATGCCGGTGGCCGGGGCGAGCAGGATGGCGTCCCCGGGGGTCACCCGGGTGCCGAGCAGGAGGCGCTCCCGGGGGCGCACGACGCCGACGGCGGCCCCGGCCAGGGCGGCCGCGTCCGGGAGCACGACCCCGGCGATGGCCTGCGTCTCGCCCCCGCCCCAGGCGGCGCCGGCCTCGGCGCAGGCCGCGGCCCAGCCGTCCACCAGGGCGGCCATCCGGGCCGCGTCCGCGAACCAGGCGGAGGCCCCGGCGGCCCAGTAGGCGCTGACCACCAGCGGGGCGGCGCCCACGGTCGCCAGGTCGTTCAGGATGGTGGCCACGGTGTCCCGGGCGATCAGGTCGTAGCGGCTCCACCCGGTGAGGCCGGCCATCGCGTCCGCGACCAGGCTCTTGGTGCCCAGCCCTTCCGTCAAGCTGGCCAGGTAGTGATCGCCGGCGTCGACGACGTAGGCCGACTCCCCGCGGGTGCCCGGCACCTCCGAGACGCCGTGGCGGGCGAGCAGGGGGGCGGTGGCGGCGGCCGCCTCCTGGGCGCGGCGCTTCCCCGGATCGAGCAGGTCGTAGTCGACTCCGGCCCCGGCGTAGGCGTCAGGCATCGTTGCGGATCAGGTCCTCGAGGGTCTCCCGGCGCACCACCAGGCGGGCGGCGCCGTCCCGGGCGAAGACCACCGCGGGGCGGGGCAGGCGGTTGTAGTTGCTGGCCATGGCGTAGGTGTAGGCGCCGGTGACGGGGACGGCGAGCAGGTCGCCGGGGCGCGGGTCGGGCACGGCGACCGAGCCGATCAGGACGTCCGTCTCGCAGTGCTTGCCGGCGATCCGCACCTCGGTATCCGGCGTCTCGCCGGCGCGGTTGGCGAGGAAGGCGGTGTAGACGGCGTCGTAGAGCTGCGGGCGGGGATTATCCGACATGCCCCCGTCGACGGCGACGTAGCGCCGCGTCCCCGGCGCCTCGGGGACGGGCACGTCCTTGATCGCGCCGACGGTGTACAGGGTCACCCCCGCCTCGGCGACGATCGCCCGCCCCGGCTCGAGCAGCAGGCGGGGCTGGGGCAGGTGGCGGACGGCCAGCCCCTCGACGAGCGCCTCGGTCAGGGCGGCGGCGAACCGGTCGACGGGCAGCACCGATTCCCCCGGCAGGTAGGGGACGCCGAGGCCCCCGCCGAGATTCAGCTCCTCGACGTTCAGCCCGGTCTCGTCCCGGATGGCGACGGCGAAGTCCAGCATCGCTTCGAGGGCCTGGAGGTGGGCGGTGGCGTCGTGCAGGTTCGAGCCGACGTGGCCGTGGATGCCGGTGAAGAGCAGCCCCGGGGTGCCGACGGCCTGGCGTACGGCGTCGAGCGCCGCTCCCGAGGTCAGGCTGAGTCCGAACTTGGTGTCCACCTGCCCGGTGCGGATGCGGCGGTGGGTGTGGGGGTCGACGCCGGGGATCACCCGGATGAGGACCTCCTGCGGCGGGCGCCCGGCGGCCGGGAGGGTGGCCGCGACCCCGGCCAGCAGGTCGAGCTCCGCCAGGTTGTCGACGACGATGCGGCCGACGCCGGCGCCGACGGCCATCTCCAGCTCGAGGAGCGACTTGTTGTTGCCGTGGAGGACGAGCCGGGCGGGCGGGAATCCGGCCTGCAGGGCGGTGTACAGCTCGCCGGCGGAGGCGACGTCCAGGTTCAGCCCCTCTTCGTCCACCAGCCGGGCCATCGCCAGGCAGAGGAAGGCCTTGCCGGCGTACTCCACGTCCACGCTGGGGTAGCGGGATTCGAACGCCTGCCGCCAGGTGCGGCAGCGCTCGCGGATGCGCCCCTCGTCGAGCACGTACAGCGGCGTGCCGTACTCGGCGGCCAGGGCGACGGCGTCGCAGCCACCGATCTCCAGGTGGCCGGCGGCGGTGAGGGGGCGGGATTCGACGGTGAGCATCTGGGGCCGAGTATACGTCCGGCGGCGCCCTGGTCCGGGTGCGGCCCCGCGCCGGGGGAGGCCGCCCGGGGCGGGCGCGGGGCGTCCAATTGTTGGACAGCGCCCGGCGGCGGGACAGATCGCCCGGCGGCCCGTCTAGGACGGCAACGGGCGGCGCCGCGCGGCGCGCGCCGCCGGGCGGGGGCGGATCGGGAATCGGACCGCGAGTCGGAGCGGGGAAACGGACCCAGGACAACAGCATGGAGACGAGACGGCCGGAGGCGGGCGGTGGCGTGGTCACCGCCGTGGTGCAGGAGAAAGGCGGCGTCGGCAAGACGACGACGGTGATCAATCTGGGGGCCTGGTACGCCCGGATGGGCTACCGCACCCTGCTGATCGACCTCGACCCGCAGGGCAACCTGGCCAAAGGGCTGGGGATCGAGGCGCCCGGGGGG
>DATLLM010000381.1:0-6441 GCA_035537855.1 Chloroflexota bacterium
CTTCGGAGCTGGCCGGGACCTTCGATCTGCTCTACCAGACCTGGGCCGTCGGCGACATCTACCACCAGCAGGCGGTCGAGGCCTTCGCCCGCAAGTACCCCAAGGTGAAAGTCAGCCTCGTCCCGGTGGCCTACGGCGACCTGGCCCCGAAAGTGCGCACCTCCGTCGCCGCCGGCTCCGGCCCGGACGGCTTCCAGACCTACACCGGCTTCTGGCGGGGCACGGACGCCGCCACCATCATGCTGCCCCTCACCCCCAGCCTGTTCAAGCGCGCCGAGCTGGAGCAGATCACCTTCCCCAACCTCCTCAACGCCGTCTGGTCGAAGAAGAACGAGACCTACGTCCTGCCCCACTCGGTGGGCATGAACGGCTCGATGCTGGTCTACAACGCCCGGCTCCTCTCGGACGCCAACGTCGACCCCAAGGGCCTCACCTCGCTCGACGGGATCGTCGCCGCCGCCGCCAAGCTGACCACCCGCGCCGGGGGCGAGGTCACCCGCGCCGGCCTGCTGCCCACCTCCCAGACCAACGTGATCATGCGCTGGATCATCGACCAGGGCGGCAAGTTCTACGACGAGAAGACCTACAAGTGGACCTGGCAGACGCCCGAGGCGGAGCGGGCCTTCCAGTGGATCCTCGACCTCTACGACAAGCACAGCGTCGCCTGGCGCAAGCAGCCGGACGGGATCAAGGACGCCGTCGGCGAGGCCCGCGCGGCGTCGATCATCCACGGCGCCTACGCCCTCTCCAATTACGTCAAGAACTACCCCGACGTGCAGCTCGTCGATCAGCCCATGCCGGCCTTCTCCGCCGGGAAGACGCCGAACTACTACGAGCACGAGATCGCCGGCTACGCCCTCTCCGCCCTCCTCAAGCCGGACGACGTCAAGGCCCGCATCGGCGCCACCTTCTTCAAGGACCTGCTCTCCCCGGACGGGGCCAGGGCCCTGGCCAACGAGTACAGCGGGGCCATCCTGGCCAAGAGCGTCTACGCCGACCCCGGCTTCAAGGACACCAAGTTCGGGACGGTGCGGGCCAAGCTGCCCGACCAGATCATCTCCCGGATGCTGCTGATGACCATGGCCGCCGACCCCGGGGCCTTCGGGATGCACGTCACCCGGGTGGTCAACGGCGAGCTCTCGGTCAAGGCCGCCCTGGCGGACATGCAGCAGACCTACACCGCCAAGGAGGACGAGGCCCGGCGCAACATGGGCTGAGCCGTCGGCCGTGCTCAGCGCAGCCGATTGGGCCTTCCTCGCCGAGCACCGGGTGGCGCACCTGGCCACCGCGGACGCGTCCGGCCGGCCGCACGTCGTCCCCGTCTGCTTCGCCCGCAGCGGGGACGCCCTGTACGTCCCGATCGACGCCAAGCCCAAGCGGGGCGACCCGCGCGCCCTGCGCCGCCTGCGCAATCTGCGCCGGCGCCCGGAGGCCACCCTGCTCGTCGACCGCTACGACGAGGACTGGCGCCGGCTGCGCTGGCTGATGCTCTCCGTCCGGGCCCGCATCCTGGAGCCAGACGCCCAAGACTCGATAGAAGCGATAGCGGCGAACGATGCGATGCGTGTAGCCGACGCGGCGGACCGCCGGGCCGCCCTCGCGGCGCTCGAAGCGCGCTACCCGCAGTACGCCGCGATGGGCCTGGCCGGCCTCGACCTGCCGGTGATCCGCCTCGACCCGGTCGGCGTGCGTCGCTGGAGAGGCGAAGGAAGAGGAGAAAAAGAAGAAGAAGAAGAGTAGCAAGCAGCCGAGGAGCACGATTCTGCGTATGCGCGGGGAGCGGGAGGGCCGGCAGCCGAGGAGCACGATTCTGCGCGGGCGCGGGGAGCGGGACGGCCACCAGCCGAGGAGCACGATTTTGCGCGGGCGTGGCCCGTTGGGGGCCTGCTCCTGGCCGCGCACGGCGTCGAACTCCACGCCCGGGAGGCGTTCCGTCGCCTCGGTAGGGGTGCAATGCGCAGCGCCTCGGCCGCCGCGTGGTCGCTCAGACCGCCGGCTCGCTCGAACGTCCCACAGCCGCGCAGGCCGCTGGACTGCTTACTCGACCGTCCCATGGCCGTGCAGGCCGCCGGCCCGCGTGATCGCTCAGGCCGCCGGCCCGCTCGACCGCCGTCCACCTCCACCGGCGGGACGGCACGCTCCTCCGGCCAGGACTCCCTGGCGTTGACACCGATGCCGTGCGCGGCGAGCCCTCTGGACCTTTTCCGGCCGCGCCCGCGCAGAATCGTCCTCCTCGGCTGGTGGCCCGTCTCATGCTTCCCGCGCCCGCGCAGAATCGTCCTCCTCGGCTGCCGGCCGTCCCGCTCCCCGCGCATACGCGATCCCTTCACCTGCCGGCTCGCGCGCTCGCCGTATCCGTGAGAGTTCGTAAGACTCCGCCTCCCGGCGGCGTAGTCGCTGAGCACCAGAGACGCGGTCCCATCCCGGACGCACCGGAGGTCCCCTATGCGACGCTGGCGTCGCTACCTGCTGTCCTTCCCCGAGCGCGCGCTTCGCACCCTGGCGGTCGTGCTCGGCGGCATCCTCTACGAGCTGAGCCGGGTCGCCTTGCCGGACTTCGTGCGCCGCTCCAAGCTCTACGAGTCGACGGTCTCGCGCATGCTGCGCCTGGTCGTCGAGCTGCTCGGCGGCGTGGAGGGCGTCTACGTGGCCGAGCCGATCCCGGCGACCGATCTGCTCGCCCGCAAGACGGCCGGGAACGTGGTCGAGCTGGCCAGCTTCCTCGCCGTCGGCTGGTCGCCCCTGTGGCTGCTCGCCGCGGCTGCCGACATCGCGGGTGGGTCGAAGGTGTACCTCAGGGCGCTCGAGTCCGAGCTCAAGCGCGTGCGCCTGCTCCCCCGGGAGACGGACGTCTCCAGCGTCGAGGAGCTGCTCGACCGGGTCGAGACCACCAGCGGGGTCCTGGCGGACACCATCGACGTCCCCCCGGTGCGCCTGGCCGACGTACGCGCCTCCTGGACGGCGCTGCGCCACCAGGCGACCGATCCGCTCCACGCCGGCCGCCTGGCGGCGCTCGCCGCCGATCTGCAGCGCGTCGGCCGGCAGGAGGGCCGCTCGCTGCAAGAGCTGGCGGCGGCGCTCAGTCTGGGCGCCGCCCGGGCCGGGCTGCACCTGGGCAGCACCTACGTCGTGGACTACTACCGCCACGCCCTGCGCACCGTCGCCGCCGAGGGTATTGACGTCTACCTGCGCCGCACCGGGCAGCCGTACGCCCGCAGCGTCGCCGGGCACCTCGATCCCGCCCACCGGACGCACACCGACCGCTTCCTGCTCGCCGGCCGGCGGCTGATCCGGCGCCTCCGGCGCCGGCTGGGCCGCTTCCTGGGGCGTCGCTGACCCGGCGCCGGGTTGCCGGGCGCCCGCCCTTCGGCCAGAATGGGGCTGTGTCCGGCTCACCCGAATCCGCCACCCCCGGCGTCTTCACCCGCTCGGCCGACCTCTACGACACGATCTACAGGTTCAAGGACTATCCGGCCGAGGCGGAGCGCGTCCACGAGCTGATCGCCGCCCGCCGGGGGCCGGGCGCCCCGGCCACCCTGCTCGACGTCGCCTGCGGCACGGGCAAGCACCTGGAGCAGCTCGCCCGCTGGTACGGCGTCGAGGGCCTCGACCTCGATCCCAACCTGCTCGCCGTCGCCGCCGCGCGCCTCCCCGGCGTCCCCCTGCACCAGGGGGACATGACCGGCTTCGACCTGGGGCGCACGTTCGGGGCGGTGGTCACCCTGTTCAGCAGCATCGGCTACGTCCGGACGGAGGCCCGCCTGCGGCGGGCCGTCGCCTGTCTGGCCGCCCACCTCGCCCCGGGGGGCGTGCTCGTCGTCGAGCCCTGGTTCCAGCCCGGCGCGTACCTCACCGGGCGCCCCCACGCCCTGTTCGTCGACGAGCCGGACCTCAAGCTGGTGCGGATGAACGCCTCGGCGATCGAGGGGCACCTCTCGGTGCTGGAGTTCCACTACCTGCTGGCCACGGGCGCCGGGGTCAGCCACTTCACCGAGCGCCACGAGCTGGCCCTGTTCACCGCCGAGCAGTACGCGGCGGCGTTCGCCGCTGCCGGGCTGGCGGTTGAGGTCGATCCGGATGGCCTGACCGGGCGCGGCCTCTTCATCGGCACCTGGGCGCCCGGCGCGCCCCGCCCCACCAGCCCTGACGCCGGCCCTGACGCCGGCCCATAAGGAGGCCCGATGCGGATCGGAGCGGTGCTCTCACAGAGCGAGATCGGCGCGGACGCGGCCGAGCTGCGCGACTACGCCCAGGGCGTGCAGGACCTGGGGTACGATTTCCTCGTCGCCGCCGACCACGTGGTGGGCGCGGACGCGGCGGCCCACCCCCAGCTGGAGCGGGTCTATCCCCTGGACGGCCGGCTGCACGAGCCGCTGACCCTGTTCACCTACCTGGCCGGCGTCGCCCCCCGGCTCGGATTCCTCTCCAGCGTGGTCATCCTGCCCCAGCGCCAGACCGTGCTCGTGGCGAAGCAGGCCGCCGAGGTCGATCTGCTCAGTGGCGGCACCTTCCGCCTCGGCGTCGGGATCGGCTGGAACCCGGTGGAGTTCGACGCTCTCGGCGTCCCCTTCGCCGACCGCGCGCGGCGCTTCCGGGAGCAGATCACCGTCCTGCGCCGGTTGTGGACGGAGCGCGCCGTCACCCTCGAGGGGCGCTACCACACCCTGCAGGCCGTGGGCATCAACCCCTTCCCCATCCAGCGGCCGGTGCCGATCTGGATCGGCGCCTCGGCCGAGCCGGCGGTGCGCCGCGCCGCCCGCATCGCCGACGGCTTCCTCCCCCTCCGCCCCCTCCCCGGCGGCTGGGACGCGACGATCGAGAAGCTCCACGGCTGGCTCCGCGAGGCCGGGCGGGACCCGGCGACGTTCGGCCTCGAAGGCCGGCTGGACGCGGGCAGCGGCACGCCGGACGATTGGCTCCAGACCGTGGCGATGTGGCGTCGCTTCGGCGCGTCGCACCTCTCCGTCGGCACCGGCGGCGCCGGCGACGTCGCCGCCCACCTGCGGCGCCTGCGCGACGTCCGCCAGGTCATCGGGGCCTGAGGTGGCCGGCGTGACGATGGCGATGCGGTCCAACCCGATGCGCGCCGCCCTCGGCGCCGGCCGGGTGCAGCTCGGCACCTGGATCAATCTCGTCCGCACCCCCGCCGTGCTGACCCTCCTCCAGGCCGCCGGTCTGGACTACGCGCGCCTGGACATGGAGCACTCCTCCCCCTCGATGGAGACGGTGGCGGACATGGCCGTGCTCTCCCGGGCCCTGGAGTTCCCGCTCGTCGTCCGCCCGCCGGAGGGCAGCCGGGAGTGGATCACCCGGCTGCTGGACGCCGGCGTCTGGGGGCTGCACATCCCCCAGGTGGACGACCCCGAGACCGCCCGCGAGGTCGTCCGGGCCGTGCGCTACGCCCCCGCCGGCGTGCGCGGTCAGGCGGGCATCGGCGCCCACAACGACTTCCGGCCCTCGGGCGACGTCCTCGCCGACCAGGCCCACCTCAACGCCCAGGTGCATCTGACCGTGATGCTCGAATCCGCGGCCGCGTTCGGCCACCTGGACGCCATCGTGGCCACGCCCGGCGTCGACGCCGTCACCCTCGGCCCCTCCGATCTGGCCCAGGAGCTGGGCGTGCTCGGCACGCCCGACCAGGCGCGGATCATCGACGAGCACCGCGAGCGCCTCATCGCGGCCGCGAACCGCCACGGAAAGGACGTGGCGATGCTGGTGCAGACGGTGGAGGAGGGGCAGCGCTGGATCGCCGCCGGGGCCAGGATCATCGCCTACGCTTCGGACGTCGCCGTGCTCCGCAGCGGCTTCGCCGCCGCCGCCGCCCGACTCCGCGCCTGACCGGGAGGGGCGCCCACCCCGGGGCGTCCGCGTCGGCTAGACTCTGGGTGAGGTGTCAGCGTCTGTGAGCACCCCCACGCCGGCGAAGCCCGGCGCGTCGCCGCCGGCCGCCGGCGACTCCGCCTCCGCCCTGGTCGAGCAGGGCGTCGAGGCCGTCACCCGGCTGCGCCGCGTCCTGGAAGAGGCGACGGCGACGCGCTGGCTGAAGCTGGAGCTGACCCTGTCTCAGCTGAAGACGGTCTTCACCCTCGACCGCATGGAGCGGGTGACCATCAGCGAGCTGGCGCAGCACCTCGGGGTGGGGAGCGCCGCCACGAGCGTGCTGGTCGACCGCCTGGTGCGGCTCAAGCTCGCCGGGCGGACGGAGGACCCGGCTGACCGCCGGCGCACGTTCGTCAGCCTCACCTCCCGGGGGCGTGACCTCGTCGCCGAGCTCCGCCACGGGGGGCGGGAAGGGCTGCGCCAGGTGGTGACGGCGCTCTCCCCGGCGGACCTGGCGGCGCGGGGGGAGGCGGGACGAGCGCCAGCCGCTCGGCGACGGCCACGGCGGCGCCGACCCCCTGCACCAGCGCCGCCAGGTCCGCCGGGGAGAGCGCCGTCACC
>DATLLM010000382.1:0-2080 GCA_035537855.1 Chloroflexota bacterium
CGCCCGCCCGCTCGTTCGCTGCCTGCGGTCCGCCCGGGCTGCCCGTCTCGAAGCGCCAGGTAGCGCTTCCGGTCACGAGCACGTCGCCGGAAGCGAGGGCCGCCGGCCCGGCCAGCCGCTGGCCGTTGACGAACGTCCCGTTGGTGCTCCCCAGGTCCTCGACGATCCACGCCCCGTCCTGTCTCGCCACCCGGGCGTGCCGGCCGGAAACGGCGTCGTCGCGCAGGAGCACGTCCGCCGGCGGGCGCCGGCCGATGGTCAGCTCACCGAAGAGCGGGATCGACCGCCCCGGACGCCCGTCCGTCGGGGCCACCTCGGTCAGCACCAGGCGGGCCGGGGGCGGGCCGCCGGCGGCGGGCGGCGTCCGGCGCAGCTCGCGGCGCAGGGCGAGGAATGCGGCCGCGACGGCCCCGTAGAGGAGGGCGACGAAGACGAGGCGCAGGCCGAGGACGAGCCATTCGGTGGGAGTGATCAAGCCCACGTACGCTTACGGCTCAGGCCGGCGCGCCACCTCCAGGTGGACGGCGCCGAATGCGAGCTGGTCGCCGGGCTCGACGCTGGCGACCTCGACGCGCCCGGCGTTCACCCAGGTGCCGTTGGTGCTCCCCAGGTCGCGCACCTCCGTCACGCCGTCCTCGCGCGTGATCTCGGCGTGGTGGCGGGAGACGCTGGCGTCTTCCAGCACCACCTCGTTGTCCAGCCCGCGGCCGATGCGCACCCGCTTGCCGCTGAGGGGCCAGGTCATGCGCCGGCCGTTCAGGCTGCCCACCAGGTACAGGGCCTCGACGCCGGCCGGGCCGATGGGCATCTCCAGGGGGCGCATCGCCCGGGTGCGGGCCTCCTGGGGCATGAGCGCCGGCGGCAGGGTCTCGTCGGACGCCGCCGCCTGGCCTCCCGGGGGCGGCGGCACCGCGGCGTCGAGCATCGTCGCCCGGACGGTGAAGACCCCGGAGCTGAGGCTGCTCTCGGGGGCGATGGTCACCCGCGGCGCGGCGAGCAGGCTGTACCCTCGCTCCGCCGCCCGCTCGCTGACGAAACGCTCCAGCTCGCGCTGCAAGGCGTCGACGAAGCCCTGCACGTCGTCGTAGTCTTTCGGCGCCAGGGCGATGGCGAACTGGTTGGGAACGAGCGGGCGCTCCCAGGTGACCCGCTTGTTATCGTCCATCACCCGGCCCAGGCGGCGGGCCAGGTCGACCGGCTCGAGCCGGCCGCCGAACACCCGCCGGAAGGGGGCTTCCACCATCTGCTGGAGCAGCTCTTCGAAGCGCGCCAGTGCCTTCATGGCCAGGACACCACGTCCGATTATACGAGGGGGCCCGAGCCGCAGGATGGCACGGAAGTTGATAACACCGGGAGCGCGTATCCTGGCCGGCGCCCCGCCGGGCAGCGGAGCCACCGGGGCCAGCGGCTCCCGGCGTGGACCCGGAATACCCGCGTATGCAAAGATACCGCCACACCGGAGCCGGCGTGCGGCGGCGTCACCGGCCGCACCGGCGCCGTCGGGCCGGGCAGCACGGGCCGGGCGGCACAAGCACAGATGGAGGTATGCGAGTGGATTGGCTGGCGGCGACGCGTGATGTGATCGTCATCATCGTCGCGCTGGTGACGTTGACGGCCAACATCCTGCTGGTCATCCTCGGCGTCCGGATCTGGAACCTCGTCCAGGAGGTGCGCAGCGAAGTGCGGCCCATCATGTCCTCGGTTACCGAAACGAGCGACACCATCCGCGGGACGACGAACGTCGTCGGGGACGTGGTGATCGGCCCCCTGGCCCGCCTGGCGGCCCTGAGCGCGGCCGCCCAGACCCTCATCCGCAGCCTGCTGACCATCGGGCGCGGGGGGAGGCGCTGAGTCCATGGACGTGCGCCAACCCTGGTTCGTCGCCGGCTTCCTGGCCGGCGTGCTCGCGGCCGCGGCCGCCGTGCTGCTGAGCACCCCCACCAGCGGGCGCGATCTGCGCCAGGCGATCGTCGACCACTTCAGGCGGGCCCAGGACGACGCCCGCACCGCCGGGAGGGAGGCCGAGGCGGAGGTGCTCACCCGCTACCGCGGCATCCGCAACACCCCGGCGGCGCCCCTC
>DATLLM010000383.1:0-2972 GCA_035537855.1 Chloroflexota bacterium
CACCCCTGCCGCCCGGCGCCCGCGCCCGGCCGGCCCGAAATAACGCATGCATTATGGCATACTCAGCCCCCGAGACTCCGCCCGCCTACCAGTACCACCCCTACGACCTGCGCCTGCGCAGCGCCACGCCGCACCCCAACCCGTTCCTCGTCGACCTGCGCGCCCACCTCAGCGGCCCGGACGGCGCCGCCCTCACCGTCCGCGGCTGCTACGACGGCGACGCCGCCTGGCTGCTCCGGCTCTGCCCCAACGTCCCGGGCGAGTGGCGCTACGTCACCGAGTCCCCGGACCCGCAGCTGGACGGCCACGCCGGCGTCCTGCGCTGCGCGCCCGGGCCCAATCCCCGCGTGCACGGCGCCCTGGGCCTCGACCCGGAGCACCCCTACCACTTCCGCTACGAGGACGGGACGCGCCCCTTCGTCCTCGGCTACGAGGCCAACTGGCTGTGGGCCCTGGGCTACCTGCCGGACGGCGAGGCGCAGCTGCGGCGCTTCGCCGCCCGCCTCGCCGGGTACGGCTACAACCACGTCTTCGTCAACGCCTACGCCCACGACACCCACTGGGCGCCGGGCAAGAGTCACCCGGAGGACTACGGCCCGCCCCCGGCCTACGCCTGGGAGGGGACGAACGCGGCGCCCGACCACCTGCGCCTCAACGTGCGCTACTGGCGGGTCTTCGACCTGATGATGGCGGCCCTGTTCGACGCCGGGCTGACCGCCCACCTGTACCTCAAGGTCTACAACAAGGACGTCACCTGGCCGGCGAAGCGGTCGCTGGCGGACGACCTGTTCTTCGGTTACGTCGTCGCCCGCTACGGGGGCTACTCCAACGTGGTCTGGGACTTCGCCAAGGAGTCCTACAACGAGCGCGACAAGGGGTACTGCGAGAACCGGCTCAGCCTGATCAAGGCCCTCGACGGCTACCGCCGCCTGGTCACCGCCCACGACGACTGGGCGCTGCACTTCGATCGGCTCGCCGGCGGCGCGACGGACTTCGTCACCGACCAGAAGCACGACAACTTCGCCGCCCGGATCGTCGACCTCCGCCGGCGGCGCGCCTGCCCGGTGATCAACGCCGAGTTCGCCTACGAGTGCGGCCCCGGCGGCGTCGACGACCTCTCCTACCACCCCAGGGTGCGCCACACGCCCGAAGAGCACGTCCTGCGCTCCTGGGAGGTGGTCTTCGGCGGGGGCTACCCCGGCTACTACTACCTCTACACCGCCTGGGACGTGATCCGCCCCGAGGACCTCCCGCCCGGCTACGCCCTGCACCAGCGCCTGGCGGCTTTCATGACCGAGAGCGCGTGGTGGCGCCTGGAGCCCCGCCCGGAGCAGGTGGAGCGCTCCTCGGCGCGCTGCCTGCTGCGCCCCGGCGCGGAGTGCCTCTTCTTCAACGCCGGGCACAAGGCCCGCTTCGACGAAGCGACCCGGGCGACGGTGCTCCGACCGTTCCCCGGGCCGCTCGTCTGCGACTGGATTCAGCCCCTCAGCGGCGAGCGGGCCCGGACGGAGATCGATCCGCCCCTGCGCTTCGCCCTGACGCCCCCCTTCGAGGGGCCCTACGCCGTCCGCCTCCGCCCGGCCTGAGCCGCCGGCGCAGCGCCGGACGGGGGACGTCCGGTGGCGCTGATCAGGCGCCCCGGGTCATGATGGCGTTGCACTGGGCGTCGATGTCCTGACACGCCTGGCGCAGGGACTTCTCCTGCCGGAACGCCAGCCCCAGCTCGCTCTCGCAGATCTTCTCGCACTCCGAGAAGGCGGGGTGGTAGTCCCACGACCCGCTGTTCTCGATCCCCGCCGAGCGGAAGACGGAGACGTGGGCCGGCGGCGGGGTCTCGAATCCGCCCGGGATGCTCAGCGAGCGCACCAGGGCGGAGGTGACCGCGCGGGCCTTGGAGAAGGGATTCTGGAAGTCGTCGAGGGCCATCTGGAGGGCCAGCTCCCAGGTCTGATCGAGGGCCTTGCCGGCCTTGTTGAGCGCCGTCGGGTTGCCGCTCCACAGGGGCACGCCGACGTGCCCGCCGGCCTTGACCCGGGGGATGGGGGCGATGTCCCAGTCGAAGATGTTCTTGGCGTTGAGCTGGGTGATCAGCTGCCCCGAGGAGTTCTCGAACATCCCCGTGCGCTGCGCCGAGAAGAGGTTGGGCGTCGCCTTGGTCAGCTCGGCCGCTTTCTCCTTGGTGATCGCCACCCGGTGGGTGTGCACCAGGTCGTAGATGAACTGCAGCCCCTCGACGGTGCGGGGGTCGGCGAAGGTGTACTTCCAGCGCCGCCACTCGGTCGGGCTGGCCGAGGTGTCGATCAGCTTGCCGCCGTTCGTCCAGACGAAGCCGGAGTTCTGGTACCAGGGCCGCACGTAGTCCAGCTCCACCCCCCAGACGTCGTCGTTCCCCCCGCTCACCCGGGTCACTTTCTTGGCCATGTCCAGCAGATCGGGCCAGGTCCAGTTCCCCTGCAGGTCGTCCCAGGGGTCCTTCGCCCCGCCCCGCTTGAGCATGGTCTTGTTGTAGTACCAGGCGTGGGGGCTGACGGTGTGGGGCATGGCGTACACGGCGCTGCCCCACCGCTCCAGCCGGGAGGAGATGTAGTCCTTGTCCAGATTCACCTTCGCCGCCCGGACGCGGCCGGAGAGGTCCAGGATCTGCCCGCTCTCGTACAGCCGGGGGCCGATCAGGCCGGAGATCCAGAGCGAGTCCGGCCCCGAGGCGGCGGCGAACAGGGCCCCGATCTGGTCGTTCCCGGGAGACGGGGCGACCGTCACCTTGATGTGCGGGAACTTCTGGCGGAAGACGGTCATCCCCTCCTCCAGGGTGACCAGCCGCTCCTGGTTCCAGCTGGTCATGTAGACCACGTCCGCCGGCGTCTTGCTCGCGCTGCCGGCGCCCTCGCCGCTCCCGGCCGGGCCGCCCGTGCTCGCCCCCGGCGCGCAGGCCGCCAGCAGCGCCGCGGCGCCTGCCCCGCCGGCCGCCCCCG
>DATLLM010000384.1:0-12870 GCA_035537855.1 Chloroflexota bacterium
CGCCCGCCCGCGAGCGCGGCGGCGGCCACGTCCAGATGGATCAGCTGCGACGGCATCCGCCTGCTGCAACGGGCGTTGCCGGCCCCCGTCCGCGGCCGCCCGCCCCCGGACTTGCGATTAATAGTGAAGATGACTATAATACTTTCATGAATGTGGTCCGGGTCGCGCTCTCGGTCGACGTCGCCTGCTTCGCCCTCGCCGCGGACGGACTGCGGCTGCTGCTGGTGCGCCGCCGGGCTGAGCCCTTCGCCGGCGCCTGGGCCCTCCCGGGGGGCGTCGTCGCTCCGGATGAGCGTCTGGACGGCGCCGCCCGCCGGGTGCTCGCCGAGCGCACCGGCCTCCGGAACGCCTACCTCGAGCAGCTCTACACGTTCGACGATCCCGCGCGCGATCCCCGCGGACGCACCGTCGCCGTCGCCTACGTCGCCCTCCTGCCCGCGCCGCCGCCCGACCCGCACTCGGGGCGGGACGTGAGCGAGGTCACGTGGGCGCCGGCAACGACCCCTCCGCCGCTGGCTTTCGATCACGAACGGATCGCCCGCTACGCCCGCCGGCGCCTGGCCCAGAAGCTGGAGTACACCCCCCTGGCGTTCCGGGTCCTGCCGGCCCGGTTCACCATGGGCGACCTGCGCCAGGTGCACGAGACCGTCCTCGGCCGCCCGCTGGACGCGAGCAACTTCGCCCGCCAGATGCTCGCCCGCTGGGACCTGGCCCCGGTGCCCGGCGAGCGCGACCGGCGCTCGCGACGCCCCGCCCGCCTCTACCGCCACATCGGCGAGGAGCGCATCCCCGGCCCGCCCGAACCGGACGCGACCGGCGCGGAGTCGCCGCCGCCGTAGACCGGCGCGCCGCTCAGGGCCCCGCCGCCGTGGTCGCACACGGGTGCACATAAAGGAGAGAGCAACGTGGCCGCCATCAGCCGCTTCGGACCGTTCATCGCCCACCTCCGGGCCGATCCGAACCAGCACGTCCTGCACTACCGCGGGGGCCGCGTCGCCCGCCAGGGGGCCGGCATCGCCTACTGGTTCAGCCCCCTGCACGCCGCCGTCGCTCAGGTGCCCGTCGAGGACGTGGAGACCACCTTCCTGCTCAAGGAGCGGGCGGCCGACTTCCAGGACGTCAGCGTGCAGCTGACCGTCACCTACCGGGTGGCCGACCCGGAGCGCGCCGCCCGGCGGATCAATTTCGCCGTCTCCCTCGCCGGCGGGCAGTGGACGGAGCAGCCCCTCGACCGCCTGGCCACCCTGTGGGGCCAGCGCGCCCAGCCGGTGGTGCGGGACGTCCTCTCCGGCCTCGCCGTCGGCGAGGCGATCCGCCGGGGCGCGGACGCCATCAGCGCGGCGCTCGGTCCCGCGCTGCGCGCCGATCCGGCCGTCGCCGACGTCGGCCTCGCGCTGGTGGCGGTGCAGGTCGTCCGCGTCTCCGGCTCGGCCGAGCTGGAGAAGGCGCTTCAGACGCCGGTGCGGGAGGAGGTTCAGCAGCGCGCCGACCAGGCCACGTTCCAGCGCCGCGCCCTGGCCGTGGAGAAGGAGCGGGCGATCAAGGAGAACGAGCTGGCCACCTCCCTCGAGCTCGCCCGGCGCCAGGAGGACCTCGTGCGTCAGGCGGCGGCGAACCGCACCCTCGAGGTCGAATCCGAAGCCGCGGCCCGGCAGCGCCTCGCCGAGGCGGAGGCCGCCGCCGAGGCCCGGCGGGTGGCCGTCTGGCGCGACGCCCCGCCCCTGGTGCTCTTCGGCCTCGCCGCCCAGCAGCTGGCGGGGAAGATCGAGAGCATCCAGCACCTCAACGTCGCCCCGGACCTGCTCGGCGCCACGTTGCAGCAGCTCCTGCGCGACCGCGCCGCGTCCTGACGCCGGCCCCGGGCCACCTCCTGGAGCAGCACCATGACCGCCGCCGCCCGCCGGCCCCGCTTCGTCGTCGTCACCCGCAAGTCGCCGCTCGACCTGCTCCTGGAGCGCCACGGGACGCTCGGCCAGGCCCGCTTCTATCTGCGCTCGCGAGGCCAGGACGCCGGCTGGGCCGAGAGCGCCCACGAGGGGCTGCACCGCGGACTCGCCGCCGTCGACCGGGCCATCCCGCCCGACCGGCGGCGCGCCCGGGTCGACCGGGACAGCCTCGACCGCTTCCTCTTCGCCCCCGACGACGTGGTGCTCGCCGTCGGCCAGGACGGTCTGGTAGCTAACGTGGCCAAGTACCTCGCCGGGCAGCCCCTGGCCGGGATCAACCCCGATCCGCAACGCAACGACGGCGTGCTCTGCCGGCACCGTCCGGCGGACGCTGCCCGGCTCGTCGCCTGGCTGGAGAGCGAGCACCGGGAGGAGAGTGAGGGGTTCCGCTTGCAGCGCCGCTCGATGGTGCTGGCGGAGCGGGAGGACGGGCAGCGCCTGCTGGCCCTGAACGAGATCTTCGTCGGCCACCGCAGCCACCAGTCCGCGCGCTACCTGATCCGCACCCGGGAGGGCGAGGAGCACCAGTCCTCATCCGGCGTCCTCTGCGCCAGCGGCACGGGCAGCACCGGGTGGGCCCGCTCGGTCGCCCGCCAGCGAGGGCTGGAGGCCCGCCTCCCGGGCGCTGAGGAGTCGCGCCTGGCGTGGCTGGTGCGCGAGCCGTTCCCCTCCGTCGCCACCGGGGTGAGCCTGGACTACGGCGAGCTGCGCCACGCCGAGCGCCTGGAGATCGTCTCCGAGATGCCGGAGGACGGCGTCGTCTTCGGGGACGGCATCGAGTCCGACGCCCTGGAGCTGGTCGCCGGCCAGCGGCTGCGCGTCGGGCTGGCCGACCGGACGCTGCGCCTCGTGGTGCGGTCGCCGGGCGCCGGCCGACCGGGGACGGCCGCCCGCTGAGCCGGGCGGGCGCGCGGGCGGCCGGGAGGAAGGCACAGCCGCCGACCGGGCTATTGCCCGCTGCGCTACGCTTGTTGCCGGCTACGCTACTCTTTGGTACCGAATTCGTTTGGCACCTAGCGGACGGCTTCTTGCAATGGCTGCAAACACTGCGGACGCCGCGAGCGTTGCGCGCATCGGTGCCGGTGCGAGCGCGATGAGCGCGCAGCCGTCCGCGAGCCGGCAGCCCCGATCCACCCCGTGCCCGACTCTCCGTCCGGGCTGAAAGACTTATGACCAGGGCAGCGAAAAAGCTGGTGATCGTCGAGTCACCGGCCAAAGCGAAGACCATCGAGAAGTTCCTCGGCCGCGGCTACGCCGTCAAGGCCTCGCTCGGCCACGTCCGTGACCTCCCCAAGCGCCGCCTCGGCGTCGACGTCGAGCACGGCTTCGAGCCCAGCTACGTCGTCCCCAAGGAGAAGAAGGACTTCGTCAAGGAGCTGGCCGTCGAAGCGCGCAACGCTTCGGAGCTGCTCCTGGCGACCGACCCCGACCGGGAAGGGGAGGCCATCGCCTGGCACCTGACTCAGGCCATCGGCACCCGCGCCCGCCCGGTCAAGGCCCGCCGCATCGTCTTCCACGAGATCACCAAGAACGCCGTCCAGGAAGCCCTCAAGCACCCCCGGGCGATCGACGCCGATCTGGTGAAGGCCCAGCAGGCGCGGCGGGTGATCGACCGCCTGGTGGGCTACAAGCTCAGCCCGCTGCTCTGGCACAAGGTCAAGAAGGGCCTCTCCGCCGGACGGGTGCAGTCCGTGGCCGTGCGCCTGGTGGTCGACCGCGAGCGGGAGATCGACGCCTTCCAGCCGGTCGAGTACTGGACGGTCGAGGCCTTGCTGCGCAAGCCCGAGCTGGGGCGAGGCAAGCGGGACGAGCTGGTGGCCGTTCTCCTCGAACGGAACGGCCAGCGCCTGGAGCTGAAGGACGCCGCCGGGGCGATGGCCGCCGCCGGCGCCCTCGAACGGGCCACCTTCAGGGTGGCGGACGTGCGCAAGCGGGAGGCCGGCCGCAGCCCGAGCGCGCCGTTCATCACCAGCACCCTGCAGCAGGACGCCGGCCGGCGCCTGAGCTTCACCGCCAAGCGCACGATGACCGTCGCCCAGCAGCTCTACGAGGGGCTGGACGTCCCCGGCGAGGGGCACGTCGGCCTGATCACGTACATGCGCACCGACTCCACCCACGTCGCCCAGGAGGCGATCGAGGAGGTGCGGGGGCTGATCGGGGAGCGCTTCGGCCCCGAGTTCGTGCCCGCTCAGGCGCGGACCTTCAAGGCCAAGGCGAAAGGCGCCCAGGAGGCCCACGAGGCCATCCGCCCCACCTCCTGCCGGCGCACGCCGGAGGCCCTCCGCGGCCACATCACCGCCGACCAGTACCGCCTCTACAGCCTGATCTGGAAGCGCTTCGTCGCCAGCCAGATGGAGACCGCCACGTTCGACACCACCGCGGTGGACGTCGAGGCCGCCGTCGACGGCGGCGAGGGCGCGGGCGACCGCTACCTGCTCCGGGCCACCGGCTCCGTGCTGCGCTTCGCCGGCTTCTTGAAGGTGCTGGGCGACGCGGACGAGGACGAGGACGCCCGGCGCCGGCTGCTGCCGGAGCTCAGCCGGGGTGAGCCGCTCGACCGGGAGCGCGTCACTCCCGAGCAGCACTTCACCCAGCCGCCGCCGCGCTACTCCGAGGCCACCCTGATCAAAGCCCTCGAAGAAGAGGGGATCGGGCGCCCCTCCACCTACGCCCCGATCCTCTCCACCGTCCAGGACCGGGGCTACGTGCAGAAGGTGGAGAAGGTGCTGCGCCCGACCGAGCTGGGCACCATCGTCAACGGCCTGCTGGTCGAGCACTTCCCGGACGTGGTCGACGTCGGCTTCACCGCCCAGATCGAGGAGCACCTCGACCAGGTGGCCGAGGGCCAGACGGACTGGGTGCCGGTGGTGAAGGAGTTCTACGACCCCTTCGCCGAGACGCTGGAGAAAGCCGCCACCCTCATGGAGCGGGTGGAGATCGCCGACGAGCCGTCGGACGAGGTCTGCGATCTCTGCGCCCGGCCGATGGTGATCAAGCTGGGGCGCTTCGGTAAGTTCCTCGCCTGCAGCGGATTCCCGGAGTGCCGCAACACCCGCACCCTGCTGACCAAGATCGGCGTGGAGTGCCCCAAGTGCGGCGGCGACCTGATCGAGCGCAAGACGCGCACGGGTCGCACCTTCTACGGCTGCAGCGCGTACCCCGCCTGCGACTTCTCCTCCTGGCAGCGGCCGGTCGCCGAGCGCTGCCCGGACTGCGGCGGCTTGCAGACCGTGCGCGCCCGGGGCAAAGTGGTCTGCACCGCCTGCGGTCGCACCGGCGATCTGACCGAGAGCGGCGAGCCGGCCGTGGCCGAGAAGGTGCCGGGGGAGCAGGAGCCGGCCGGCGTGTCGCCCGCCGCCCCGGCGTCCCCGTCCCCCGTACGGGAGCCGGTTCCCGTCTGAGCCGCCGGCCGGCGGCGCCCGCCCGGCGTCCACTCGACGGAACGTACGGGCCCTGCCGTCCGGTATAGTTCGCCCACAACCGCATAGCGTCACGGCGACCCGCCCCGGTTGCGTTGCCCCCCGGCAGCGACTCCCGGAGGGTCGTCTGCACTCGGGAGTTCGGGGGAAGCCGGTCAGACGCCGGCGCTGTCCCGCAACTGTAGTGCCGCGCCCCGGCCTGACCCGGCCGGGCGCCGGCAGAGCCAGGTTACCCGCCCCGAGGAAGCGCCAATCACCTTCGCGAGAAAGGGACGGGGCACGTTGGCACAGCCGGCGGCGGGCGTGAGCACCTTCACCCCCGTGGCACCCACATCCGCAGCGCGCGCCGGCGACCGTTCCCGCCCGGCCGCCCGCTGGACGCTGTTGATGGCCGGCCTCGCCTTCGCCCTGGTCGTCGCGCTCGTGGCCGCCGTCGCCGTCGGATCGACCGCGGTGCCGCCGGCGACCGTGGCTGCGGTCGTCGCCCGCCACCTCGGCTTCCCGGCGGCGGTGACCTGGGCGCCGGCCGAGGACGCCATCGTCTGGCAGCTGCGCCTCCCCCGCGCCCTGGCCGCCGCCCTCGTCGGCGCCGCCCTGGCCACCAGCGGGGCGCTCTTCCAGGGCCTGTTCCGCAACCCGATGGCCGACCCCTTCGTGCTCGGCATCTCCTCAGGGGCCGCCTTCGGCGCTACCCTGGCCCTGGCCCTGCCCGTGCTCGCCCTCGCCCCCTCGGCCGCCCCGGTGGCGCTCTGGGCGGGCTTGAGCGGGAACGCCACCGTCCCCCTCTGCGCCTTCGCCGGCGCCCTGCTCACGGCCACCGTCGTCGCCGGCGTCGCCCGGCGGGGGACGCGCCTGCCGGTCACCGACCTGCTGCTCGCCGGTTTCGCCACGGCCGCCGTCCTCGGCGCGGCGACGACCCTGCTGCTGGTGATGAGCGACCGCTTGCTGCTCCGCCTGCGCACCGTGTTCGCCTGGATGGCCGGCGGGATCGCCGCCGGCGGCTGGGCCCAGCTCGCCCTGGCCGCGCCCCTGATCCTGGCCGGCGTCCTCGCCGCGCTCAGCCTCGCTCGCTGGCTGGACGCCTTCCAGCTCGGCGAGGAGGGGGCCGCGACCGTCGGCGTCCCGGTTGAGACGGCCAAGCTGGCCGTCGTCGCCGTCGCCGCCCTGCTCACCGCCGCCGCCGTCACCCTCAGCGGCCTGATCGGTTTCGTCGGCCTGCTCGTCCCCCACGCGATTCGGCTCGTGGCCGGGCCCGAGAACGTCCGCCTGCTCCCCGCCGCCGCCCTCGGCGGGGCCGTCTTCCTCGTCTTCGCCGATCTCCTGGCTCGCACCGTCTTCGCGCCGGTGGAGGTGCCCGTCGGGGTCCTGACCGCCCTCGTCGGCGGCCCCGCCTTCCTGCTGTTGCTGAAGCGATCGCGCTCCGCGCGGCGCTGGGGCGGGTGAGGCGCCGGTGACCGCCCCGCCGCGCTTCGAGCTGCGCGACGTGCGCTTCAGCTACCCCGAGGCCGCTGCCCCGGCCGTCGCCGCCGCCGCCGTGCAGATCCCTGGGGGCGACTACCTCGCCCTCCTCGGCCCGAACGGCGCCGGCAAGTCCACCCTGTTGCGCCTGCTCGCGGGGCTGCTCCGGCCCCAGTCGGGCGCGGTGCTCCTGGACGGCCTCCCCGTCGCCCGCTACCCGCGCCGCACGCTCGCCCGGCGCATCGCCGTGCTGCCCCAGCGCCTCGACGTCGCTTTCGACGCCGAAGTCGAGTCCCTGGTCGGACTGGGGCGCACGTCGCACCGCGCCGGAATCGGCGCCCTGTGGGGGCAGGGGGCGACCGACCGCGCCGCCGTCGACGCCGCCCTCGACGCCACGGACACGGCCCGCTTCCGCCACCGCCCGTTCCACGACCTCTCCGGCGGCGAGCAGCAGCGCGTCGCCCTGGCCCTGGCCCTGGCCCAGGAAGCGGACGTCCTGCTGCTGGACGAGCCGACGAGCCACCTCGACCCCGGCCAGGCCCAGGCGGTGCTCGACCTGGTGGCCGGCGTGCGCCGGGAGCGGGGCCTGACCGTCGTCGCCGTCTTCCACGACCTGAATCTCGCCGCGCTCTACAGCGACCGGGTGCTCGTCCTCACCGCCGGCGCCGTGCTCGCCGCCGGAACCCCGCGGGAGGTCCTGCGCCCGGACGTCCTCGACCGGGCGTACGGCCCCTGCCTGCGCTTCGTCACCCACCCCGACCACGACCTCCCCCAGGTCCTGCCGATCGGAGCAGCGCATGACCACCGTTGACAAGAAACGCCGCAAGGGCCTGGTCATGATCTGGACCGGGAACGGCAAAGGCAAGACGACCGCTTCGCTCGGGCTCGCGCTCAGAGCCGCCGGTCAGAAGCTCCACGTGCTCTACCTGCAGTTCATCAAGGGCCAGTGGAAGACCGGCGAACGCGAGTCCCTGCCGCTGCTCGCGCCCTACGTCGAGCACGTCGTCATGGGGCGGGGTTTCACCATCGAGCGCCTGCGCAACCCTCGGGTCCCGATGGAGGAGCACAACGCCGCGGCCCGGGAGGCGCTGGCCTTCGCCCGGGAGGCGCTGCACTCCGGGAAGTACGAGATGGTCATCCTGGACGAGGTCATGGCCTCGATCCACGGCGGGCACATCGCCCTCGAGGACGTCGTCGAGCTGGTGCGCTCCAAGCCCCCGATGCTGCACCTGGTGCTCACCGGGCGGCGGGCGCCGCCCGAGCTGATCGAGCTGGCCGACCTGGTCTCCGAGGTCGTCCCCGTGAAGCACCCCTTGGCGGCCGGAATCCCGGCCCAGCGGGGGGTGGAGTTCTGAGTCCGCGGTCGCCCGAGACGCCGCGCCCCCGCGACGGGGACGCCGTCGTCGTCTTCCTTTCCACCGCCGGCACGGACCTGCTCGTGCTGCGCCGCGCGCTGGCCGCGCCGCCGGCCGAGGGGCAGGCGTGGCCGGACGTCGTGCTCGGGGCGGCGGAGGCCGCGGCCGACGTGCGCCGGGCGGTCGCCGCCCTCGCCCGGGCCGCGCCCGGGCGGGGCGTGGCCGTGCTGCGCCTCCACGGTGGGCGCCGGGCGACGCCGGAGGCGGTGGACGCCGTGGCCGCCGCCTGCGCCGGCGGCGGCCACGCCCTCATCGCCTTCAGCGGGGAGGGGCGCGAGGACGAGGCGCTGACCGCGCTGACCACGGTGCCGCCGCCGCTGGCCTCCCGGATCGCGACCTACCTCGCCTACGGGGGGGTGGAGAACGCCCGCGGCGCCGTCGGCGTCCTCTCGGACGCGCTGCTGGGCACGACCTTCGGGCTGGCGCCCCCCGTGGCGCAGCCGCTCGACGGGGTCTACACGCCTTCCGGGACGAGGGCGGTTCCCGCCGGGCCATCGGAACGACCGGTGGTGGGGATCGTCTTCTACCGCGCCCACTGGCTGAGCGGGAACCTGGCGTTCGTCGACGCCCTGGTCGACGCCCTCGAGCGCGCCGGCTGCGCCGCCCTGCCGGTCTTCTGCTCCAGCCTGCGCCCGCCCGGAGACGGCGCCGGGGGACCGGGCGACTACTTCCTGGAGCGCCACTTCTTCGACGCCGGCGGCCGGCCGCGGATCGACGTCCTGATCAGCACGCTCAGCTTCGCCGCCGGGAGCGTGGGGATGGAAGCGGCGGACGGCCGGGAGCAGGCGACCGAGGCGGGGGGCCCGGCCGGGGCCTGGCTCGCCCGGTTGGGGGTGCCCGTCTTGCAGGCCCTGATCGGCACGGACGGCCGGGCGGCCTGGGCCGGGCGCGCCGCCGGGCTGAGTCCGCTGGACGTGGCGATGCAGGTGGCCATGCCCGAGTTCGACGGGCGAATCGTCACCGTTCCCGTCGCCTTCAAGGAAGAGCGCGACCGCCACGGCGCCGGTGGGCGCTACGTCCCGGACGCCGGTCGCTGCGACGCCCTCGCCCGCCAGGCGGCCGCCTGGGCCCGGCTGCGCCGCACCCCACCGGCGGAGCGGCGCCTGGCCATCGTGCTCGGCAACTCGCCGGCGAGCAACGGGCGCATCGGCAACGGCGTCGGTCTGGACACGCCGGCCTCCCTCGTCCACCTGCTCGGCGCCCTCCGCGCCGCCGGCTACGGCGTGGCCGGCGTTCCGGCGTCCGGGGACGACCTGATGCGACGCCTGATCGCCCGCGGCGCCTACGATCCGGAGGCCGGCCCGCCGCCGGACTGGACGCGCTGGGACGCCGGCAGTCCGCCGCCCGGGTTGCCGCTCGGCCACGTCTTCGTCGGCGTGCAGCCGCCGCGGGGCTGGGAGGACGATCCGGAGCGGGTCTACCACGATCCGTTGCTGCCGCCCCCGCCCCTCTACCGCGCCTTCTACACCTGGCTGCGGACGGCGCCGCCTCACGGGTTCGGCGCCCACGCCGTGCTCCACCTGGGCAAGCACGGCACCCTGGAGTGGCTCCCGGGGAAGGCGGTCGGGCTCTCGGCGGACTGCGCGCCGGACGCCCTGCTCGGCGACCTGCCCTTGATCTACCCGTTCGTGGTCGACGACCCGGGGGAGGGGACTCAGGCCCGGCGCCGGGCCCACGCCGTGCTCGTCGGCCACCTCGTGCCGCCGCTAGCCGTGGCCGGCGCGAGTCCCGAGCTGGGCGCCGTCGAGCGCCTCGTCCAGGAGGAGCGGGCGGCCCGGACGCTCGATCCCGACCGGCTGCCGCTGCTGCGGCGCCGGCTCCTCGAGGCCGTGCGCGCGGCGTCGCTCGACGACGACCTCTCCCTCCCGCCGCCGGTTTCGCCCGCCGCCGGCGCGCCGGACGGCGCAGCCTTCGACGCCCTGCTCGCCCGCCTGGAGATGTACCTCGGCGACCTGCGCGCGGCGACCGTCCGCGACGGCCTGCACGTCCTCGGCGTCGCTCCCGGCGGCGAGCAGCGGGAGGGGCTGCTGACGGCGATGGTGCGCCTGGCACCCCGGGCGGCGCAGCCCGCGCTGCGCCGGCGACTCGAGGGTCGGCTGGAGCGCACCGCGGACGAGATCGGGAACACCCTGACGGCGCTCGACGGCGGGTACGTGCCCGCAGGGCCGAGCGGCTCGCCCACCCGGGGGATGTGGAACGTCCTGCCCACCGGGCGCAACTTCTACGCCGTCGATCCCCAGGCCCTGCCTTCGCCGGCCGCCTGGGAGACCGGCCGCCGCCTCGCCGGCGCCGTGCTCGACCGCTACCGCCAGGAGCAGGGGCGCTACCCCCGCTCGATCGGCCTCGTCATCTGGGGCACGGCGGCGATGCGCACCCACGGGGACGACGTCGCCCAGGCCCTCGCGCTGCTCGGCGTGCGCCCCCGCTGGCAGCCGGAGACGGGACGGGTGACCGGGGTGGAGCCGCTCCCCCTGGCCGAGCTGGGGCGCCCCCGGATCGACGTCACGCTGCACATCAGCGGCCTCTTCCGGGACGCCTTCCCCCACCTGGTCACCCTGCTCGACGGGGCCGTGCGACTGGTCGCCGGCCTGGACGAGCCGGACGCGGACAACTACGTGGCCGCGCACGTGCGGCGGGACCGGGCCGCGCTCGGCCCGGCGGCCACCCTGCGCCTCTTCGGCAGTCCGCCCGGTGGCTACGGCGCCGGGCTCCTGCCCTTGATCGACAGCCGGCACTGGGAGACGGCGGCGGACCTGGCCCGGGCGTACCAGACCTGGGGGGCCCACGCCTACGGCGCCGGCGAGACCGGCGAGCGGCGGCGGGAGGCCTTTCGGACGCGCCTGGAGGGCATCGACGTGGCCCTCAAGAATCAGGACAACCGGGGCCACGACCTGTTCGACAGCGACGACTACTTCCAGTACCACGGGGGCATGGTCGCCGCCGTGAGCGCCGTGCGGGGAGCGCCCCCGGAGGCGTACTTCGGCGACAGCGCCGATCCCGAGCGTCCCGCCGTGCGCAGCCTGCACGAGGAGGCCCGGCGCGTCTTCCGCACCCGCGTGCTGCACCCCCGCTGGCTGGGAGCGATGCGCCGCCACGGCTACAAGGGGGCCATGGAGCTGGCGGCGACCGTGGACTACCTCTTCGGCTACGACGCCACCGCCGGCGTCGCCGCCGACTGGATGTACGCCGGGCTGGCCGAACGCTACGTCCTCGATCCGCAGCAGGCGGACTTCTTCCGGCGCAGCAACCCCTGGGCCCTGCGCGACGTCGCCGGGCGCCTGCTCGAAGCCGCCGGACGGGGGATGTGGCGGCAACCGGCGCCGGAGACGCTCGACGCCCTGCGCCGGGCCTACCTGGACGTCGAGGGCGACCTGGAGCCGGCGGCCGCCGCCGGATCGGGGCGATGAGCGGCCCGCCGGTCTTCCCCTTCTCGGCCATCGCCGGCCAGGAGGCGCTCAAGCGGGCCCTGGTGCTCAACGCCGTCGATCCCTCCATCGGCGGCGCCCTCATCCGGGGGGACAAGGGCACGGCCAAGTCGACCGCGGTGCGCGCCCTGGCGGCGCTGCTGCCCCCCATCCCCGCCGTCGCCGGCTGCCCGTTCAACTGCGACCCCGCCGGCGCACCCCAGGACTGTCCCTGGTGCGCCGAGCGCCTGGCCGAAGGCGCGCCCCGGATCGCCGCGGTGCGCCCGGTGCCCCTGGTCGACCTCCCGGTGGCGGCGACCGAGGACCGCCTGGCGGGGAGCTTCAACCTGGAGGCCGCCATCCAGCGGGGCGTGCGTCGCTTCGAGCCGGGGCTGCTCGCCGCGGCCAACCGGGGCATCCTCTACGTCGACGAGGTCAATCTCCTGCCCGACCACCTGGTCGACGTCGTCCTGGACGCGGCCGCGAGCGGGACGCACCGCGTGGAGCGGGAGGGGATCTCCGTGGCCCACGCGGCGCGCTTCGTCCTGGTGGGGACGATGAATCCCGAGGAGGGCGACCTGCGCCCCCAGCTCCTCGACCGCTTCGGGCTGGCGGCGGACGTCTCGACCCCCCGGGACGTCCCGACGCGAGCGGAAATCGTCCGCCGGCGCGTCGCCTTCGACGCCGATCCCCGGCGATTCGTCGCCGCCTGGGCGGACGGGGACGCGCGCCTGGGCCGGGACATCCTGGCGGCCCGCACGCGCCTGCCGGGCGTCGCCGTGGACGACGCGACGCTCGACCTGATCGCCCGCATCTGCGTCGCCTACGAGGTGGACGGACTGCGCGCGGACATCGTCATCTACAAGGCGGCGGCCGCCCTCGCCGCGCTCGAAGGGCGGTCCCGCGTGGACGCCGCCGACGTGCGCGCGGCGGCCGCGCTCGCCCTGCCCCACCGCCGCCGGCGCGACCCCTTCGACGACTCCGGCTTCGACCCTCAGCCGCTCGACCGGCTCACGGCCCCGCCGCCTCCCGATTCGCCGGGCGCGGCGGACGACCCGGAGGACGCCTCGCCGTCTTCCGCGCCGGACGGCGCCGGCCATGCGGGTGGGACCGGTCCCGCCGGTGCGGCCCGCGAGACCGGCGAGACCGGCGAGACCGGCGAGACCGGCGAGACCGGCGAGACCGGCGAGACCGGCGAGACCGGCGAGACCGGCGCGGAGGGTGGGGA
>DATLLM010000385.1:0-7084 GCA_035537855.1 Chloroflexota bacterium
GAGCACCGGCGGCCGCTCGGTGAGTGTCCGATCCGGAAGCCCGGCACGAGATCGCCCCGACGGAGGAGCCAACGAGGCCGACCAGCACGCGGAGCGGACCAGCCCCCAGGAGGATCGTGGGTACGCCACGACCGGAACGACCGCCTCGGCGGCGTGGCCGGGGCACCCGCACGCTGGCCCTCAGGGGCGCTGCGTCGCGACCCGCCTGCCGAATACCTGCGTCGGCAATCGAGGTGACGAGCGCGCGGCCGACCACGGGGAGTGCCGGCACCCGCTGACGCCATCGCCCGGTGCGAGGGCGGTGGTGAGAGTCCAGAGAACCGCAGCCAATTCGGACCGTTCAGAAGCCCCGCCCCAGGAGTGGACGACCCCAACCGGTGCCTCGCGGCGATTCGTGATTTTGCACTTCCGCGTCGGCGCCCGGAGCGCCGGGTAACTCGCGGGTAACCCACAAGTAATCGGAATGCGAGCGCGGGCACCTGAGAAGTAATCGAGTCCCGAGGCAAGCAGCAACCGACTGCCTGTGCCCATCGGCCCCCGAGTCGGCCGTCGGCGCCACCGGGAATTAGGGGCGCTCCTCCGACGAAGGCGAGCGAGCGCGGGCGCTCCGAGGCCCCGCGGGCCTCGGGGCCGAGGCGGTGCGCCGGCTTCAGGCTTGCCGGGACGTCGCCGACCGGCGCACGACCGCCGCCGGAGACGTCTTTACCGCTGCGCTGCCCCCGGGTGCGGAGGTGCGCGGGGTGCCCTGAAGCGCGACCGCCGCCGGCCTGCAGCGTCCTGGCGGGGTGGTAAGGTCCCGCGCACGGAGCGGAGGTCGGCACGGGAGCACGCGGGGAGCGAGGGCCGGAGCCATGAAGGTCGCACTCACGGGAAGCGCGAGTCTGCTGGGCCAGGCGCTGGTCGGGGCGCTCGGCGCCGAGCACGAGGTGAACGCCGCCCCGGTGGGAGACCTGCGGGACGAGGCGGTCGCGAGGCGGGTCGTCGCGGGCGCGGACGCGCTGATCCACCTCGCGCCGCTCTCCCCCGACCTCCCCGCCGGAGCCGCTGCCGGAGAGGTGCTCGACCACGCCACACGCGGGACGTACGTCTTGCTCACGGCGGCCGCCGAGGCCGGGGTGGGGCGCGTCGTGCTCGGCAGCACGCTGGACCAGTTCGAGCCCTACCCCGTGCCCTGGCGGGTGTCCGAGTCCTGGCAGCCGCTGCCGGACGTGACCGATCCGGCGAACGTGCACCAGCTCGCCGCCTTCCTCGCGGAGGAATCGGCGGAGCAGTTCGCCCGCGTCTTACCCTTCCTGGGCTTCTGCCTGCGCTTCGGCGAGGTGGTGGCCGGCCCGGGGGGCCTAGGCGGAGCGGAGGGCCCGGAGGCGGCCCCCCCCGAGCGGCGGGCGAGGCAGGTGCACGTGGAGGACGCGGTCGCGGCGGTGCGCGCCGCGCTGGCGGTGGCGCCGACGCAGCGCGCGCCGTGGCCGGACGCCTCCGGCGAGCTTCGCCAGGGCTGGTGGGTGTTCCACATCGTCGGCGCGGGGCCACACACCCGGTTCCCCCTCGGCGTCGCCGCGAACGCGCCCGAGCGGGGCGGGCTCGGCTACGCGCCGCGGCACACCCTCGCCCCGGCCGCCGCGTTCCCCCCGCCGACTGCGGCCGAGGCGGCGGGCGACCTCGCGCTCCTGGCGCCGCGCCGCCGGGTGGCCTCCCGGCCGGTGCGCAAGGTGGTGGTCTTCGGCGCCGGCGGGCCGCGGCCGCGGCGAGCGGCCCGCGAGCTGGCCGGGTCGTATCAGCTCCGGCTGACCGACCTCCGCCCGCTCGCCCGGCTCGCCGCCGCCGACCCCCAGTCGCCGGGGGCGCCGCTGCCGGAGGTCCTCGGCCCCCCGCACGAGGCGGCGGAGGTGGACGTCACGGACCTCGACCAGGTGCGGCGCGCCTGCGAGGGCATGGACGCGGTGCTCAACTGCACGGTGGTGCGGCCCCACCCGGTGCAGGCGTTCCGGGTGAACACCCTCGGCGCCTACAACGTCATGCGCGCCGCGGTGGAGCACGGCATCCGGCGCGTCGTGCACACCGGCCCGTTCCAGCTCGGGAGCGACCGCCCCGCGGGCTACTGGGCGGACTTCGACGTTCCGGACGACGCCCCGGGGCGTCCCGGGGCCGCCCTCTACCTGCACTCGAAGTACCTGGGCCAGGAGGTCGTGCGCCTCTTCGCCGAGCAGCACGACCTGGAGGTCCCGGCGCTCTTCTTCTGCATCTTCACCGACCCCGAGGCGCCCCACGCGGGGCAGCGCCCGCTCCACCCCATGACCGTCTCCTGGGCGGACGCGGCGCGCGCGCTGCGCCGGGCGCTGGAGGTGCCGGCCCTGCCGGCCCCCTTCGAGATCATCCACATCCTGGCCGACCTCCCGCACGGCAAGTACGCCAACGCCAAGGCGAAGCGCCTGCTCGGCTGGCAGCCGCGCGACTCGCTGGCCTCGCTGTGGGCCACGCCCTGACGCGGGGCGCTCGTTCGCGGCGCCCGGAGGGGGCACCTGCCGTCTCGGCCCCTCGGGGCGCCCTGGGCTCGGGAGGGACAGACGGGCGGACGGGCAGCCCCGGTGCGGTCGGCGGCGTCATCCGCGGCGTCATCCGGTGGCGCCCGTAGGGCGGACTGAGCCCCACACACCGGCGCGAACGGCACCCGTACCAGAGAAGAACGGAGCCGTAACCCGGGGCACGCATCGGTTCACACTCGTACGGTCCGGCACCGGGTCCCGTGACCACAGTCGCCGGCTTGGATGCCGGAGCGCGGCGGCGCCCCCGCCGCGGCATCAGAGCGGACCGCCTCGCCCTCGCACGGTTCCACGCCCAGGACGCCGGGCAGCGGCTGGATACACGGCGGTTGGGGCGCAGCCCGTCGGGCTCGACGCGTCCCACCGCCCCGGCCGCGGTCGAGCTGGCGTCCTGTCCGTCCGCTCGCCGCGCTACACTGTCGCTTGTCCGAGGGACAATGCCCACGAGCGCCTGCTTTCCGGGCCGGGAGGCCGGTTCCGAGCGATAAGGGGTACCCGCAACGGCCTGCCTTCCAAGCAGGTGGTCGCGAGTTCGAGTCTCGTCCCCCGCTCCGTTCCCCCTCCTGACCGGCCACGGCCTCAGGCGGGCGGCGGGGAGGCGCCGAGGTCGAGCCAGTCCCGGTGGGCCGGGCTGAGCGCGATCCCGGTGGCGTCCAGGCTCTCGCGCAGCTCGTCCAGGCGCCGCGGGCCGACGGCGGCGAAGACGTTCAGGTCGGGCTGGCGCAGCACCCAGGACAGGGCGAGCTGGGTCGGGGTGCAGCCCAGCTCGGCCGCGAGGCGGGCGGCCCGGCGGCGCCGTTCGCGGTTCGGGGGCGTATCGTAGACCCGCGCGACGTCGGGGTCGGCCGGCGCCACATCGAGGGACGGGGTGGCGAAGAACCCGTTGGCCTGGGTCGACCAGGCCAGCAGGGGTGTCGCCCGGCGCCGGTGCCATTCGAGGGTCGCCGCGTCCCCGGCGGCCGAGCGGGTGCGGGGGAACATCGGCTCCCGGGGCACGGCCAGACTGAGCTGCAGGCTGCTGACGGCGAAGGGGGCGTAGCCGCGCGCCGCCGCGTAGGCGTTGGCCCGATCGAGCCGGGCGGTCGTCCAGTTCGACGCGCCGGCGACGCCCACCCGGCCCCGCTCCCGCAGCGCGTGAAGGGCGTCCACCAGCGGGTCGGGCGGCTGCGCCGGATCGTCCAGGTGGAGCAGATACCCGGCGACGCGGTCCCGGCCCAGCCGGCGCAGGCTCCCCTCCAGATCGGCGGTGAGCGCCGCCGCGGTGAAGCGTGATGGGCTTCCCGTCCGCCAGTAGCCCCCCTTGGTCAGCACGAGCAGGTCGCGCTGCTCGGGGCGCCGGCGCAGCCAGTCGCCGAGGGCCCGCTCGCTCTCTCCGTCGCGGTACATCGCGGCCGTGTCGACCGCGGTCCCGCCGCCGGCGACGAAGGCGTCGAGCAAGGCGTCGGCGAGCGCCTGATCGGTGGTGGTCGCCTCGCCGAGGCCGAGGACGAGGCGCGAGACCGGACGATCGAGCCCGGAGATGGTGCCGTAGGGCATGGACATCGTCAGTAAGGCTACGCCCGCATCGCCAGCAGGTTGCCCGACTCGTAGCGCCGCAGGCCGGCGTTGAAGACGAACCTGGCGCCGAGCGCCGTGGCGGCGGTCACCGCCACGAGCAGCGAGGCGAGGGACCAGTCCCAGCGGCGGAGCAACTCGACCGGGATGTAGGCGACGAAGCCGGCGGGGATGACGGTGAACAGCAGCACCTTGACGGCGCCGGTGAAGAGCACCCCGGGGTAGGTGGAGAAGATCAACAGGGCGGACACGAACTCGCGCGCCAGCCCGTCCGCCTGCCCCAGCCAGAACGCGAGGGAGTTCACGGCCACGGCGTAGGCGGTCATGATCGCCGCCGAGGTCGCGGCCAGCAGCAGGAAGAGGGCCAGGTGTCCGGGATCGGGACGCACCAGCGCGCAGAACATGCCGACGGCGAAGAGCACGTCGCCCCAGGCCGAGACGGTCATCCCGCTGACCATCACGTGCAGCAGCACCGGCTTGGGCAGCGCCAGGTAGAAGTCCAGCTCGCCCTGGGCCACCTGGGCGCCGAAGCGCCAGGCGTTGCCGCAGAGCCCGGCGGTGAGGCCGAAGGCCAGGGCGGTCACCGACCAGAGCATGACGACGTCCTGGAAACCGTACCCCTGCACGGTGGGGAAGCGCTGGAAGAAGAGGCCCCAGAAGAAGATCCACATGGCGTCGTTCACCACCATGGCGAAGACCTGGGCCCAGAAGCTGACCCGGTACTCCAGGGCGATCTGGAAGTTGGCCCGCAGGTAGAAGAGCGCGAAGCGCAGCAGACTCATCTCAGCCTCCGTTGACCGCGATGCCGCGGAAGGCCCGCCGGTAGAGCAAGGTCACGACCGCCGTCCCGGCGACGATGAACAGCGCCTGCCGGGCGAGCAGCAGCGCGACCGACTCCGGTGCGGCGCCGAGGGCCAGCCGGGCCGGCCCGTAGACGAGGGTGCTGAACGGCAGCGCGCGGGCGATCGCCCCCAGGGGCTCGGGGAAGAGCTCGAGCGGCAACAGCATCCCGCCCAGGAGCATCACCGCCCGGTCGTAGAGCAGCCCGATCGAGCTGGTGTCTTCGGTCCAGAACGCGAGCATGCCGATGCCGAAAGCGCCGAGGAAGTCCAGCAGGCAGGCCAGGAGCAGCGCGGCCAGGGCGCCGGCGAGGTCCTGCGCCCGCAGCGGCACGGGGCCGACGTAGAGCGTCGCCAGCAGGACCCCGATGGACATCAGGGTGGCGAAGCGCAGCAGGCGCTCGGCGAGGTAGGCCATCAGGCGGTAGCCGCCGTACGCGTACGGGCGCAGCAGGGTGTAGGCGATGTCGCCGGTGCGCACTTCGGCGTCCACGAGGCGGTTCAGGCCCGGACGGGAGAGGATGATGCTCTCCGTGATGGCCAGGTACCAGAGCATCTGGGGCAGGGTGAAGCCGCCGATCAGGCCCCCCGGCTGGCCGCTGTACGTCGCCCGCCAGAGCTGGAGGAAGACGTACAGGATCATGGCCAGGAAGACGCCGCGCAGGGCCCACTCGCCGGCGTAGGCCAGCTGGTTGCGCACGCTGGTCGTGAACAGGGCGGCGTAGGCCCCGAGCCCGCCCAGCCACCCGCCCGCAGGCGGGTGGCGTGGTGCGGTGGCCGCGCCCACCGGGGCCACCGCCGGCGGCCGGTCGCGCGTGGTCGTGCTCACGCCGCCGCCTCCCTTCCCGGCGCGCGGCCGGGCGCCGCTTCCGGGGCCCCGGCTGGCGCCCCGGCTGGCACCTCGTCCGGCCGGCGCTGGTAGATGTCCGCGATGATCGACTCCAGGGGCGGACCGGCGATGGCGATGTCCGCCACCCGGTAGCGCTGCACCAGGTGGGCGATCACGGCGTCGACGGGCTGCACGGTGGTGTCCACCCGGACGCGCAGGCCCCAATCGGCGCGCTCCAGGGTGGTGACACCGGGGAAGGGGAGGCCCTGCGGGGGGGCGCTCTCCCCCTCCAGCTTGACCTCGATCACCCGGCTCTGGAGGTAGTCCCGCTTCAGGCTGGCCACGGCCGTGTCCAGGATGATCCGCCCGTGATTGACCACCACCACCCGGCGGCAGATCTGCTCGACGTCGCCGGCGTCGTGGGAGGTGAGGAAGACGGTGACCCCGTCCACCTGGTTCAGGCGCCGCAGCAGGGCCCGGATGCGCTGCTTGGCGACCACGTCCAGCCCGATCGTCGGCTCGTCCAGGAAGAGCACCCGCGGTGCGTGCAGCAAGGCGGCGGCGAGCTCGCAGCGCATCCGCTCGCCGAGCGAGAGGCGGCGCACGGGGGTGCGCAGATGCGGGGCCAGCTCGAAGAGCTCGATCAGCTCGGCGGCCCGCCGCCGGTACGTCGGCGGGTCCAGATCGTAGACCCGGGCGAGCAGGTCGAACGTGGCCTGCGGCGGCAGGTGGTACCACAGCTGAGATTTCTGCCCGAAGACGGCGGCCATCTGGTACGCCAGCTGCCCGCGCTGTCGCCAGGGCACGAGGCCGAGCACCGTCGCCTCGCCACCGCTGGGGTGCAGGATGCCGGTGAGCATCTTCACCGTGGTCGACTTGCCCGCCCCGTTGGGCCCCATGAAGGCGACCACCTCGCCCGGCTCGACGGCGAAGCTCAGGCCGGCGACGGCGACGGACTGGCGGTACTCCGGGCGCACGGCCGCGCGCAGGCTGCCCAGCAGGCCCGGGCGGGTCTGCCGGGAGGCGAACGTCTTGGTCAGGTGGCGGGCTTCGATCGCCGGGGGCATCGTCTTCTCCTGGGACTGCGCGTCGAGTCCGGGCGCCCTCCGCGCCGCCGGCGGTCGGGAGCGCCGCCGCCGTCGCAGACAAAAAACCACGGGCCCTGGCAGGGCCCGTGGTGGCGTCTGGTTGCGGGGCGGTCCGGCCGGCGGAGGCTACCTCCGTCTCGTCCTTCCCGCCAGCCGCCCGCCACCGATCCGGGCCGCCGCGGTGGCGGCGACGGGGACGCCGCTGCTCGCGAGGAGCATTCGGCCGGCTTGGGC
>DATLLM010000386.1:0-2647 GCA_035537855.1 Chloroflexota bacterium
GTGGGGGGCGTTGAAGGAGCAGACGGCGAAGAAGGGGCGACCGGCGGGGCGGGCGTCCAGACGCTCCAGGAACCGGGCGGTCTGCCAGGTCTCAAGGTAGTCCTCGAGCGGGATCTCGGCGGTGCCGCAGGGGGCCCGGCCCGGGCGGTGCAGGGCGGACAGGTCGGCCGCGGTCAGGTTCTCGATGTTGCCCGGGACGAGGGCGTAGCCCCGGGCCGTAGCGTAGGCTCGGTACTCCTCGATGTAGCGCCCGCGGTCGAGGCCCTTCAGCACGGCGGGGATCGCGCTGGCGTCGGCGAAGCCGAGCCGGTCCGGGGTCGTCCCGGGAACGTGCCACTTGCCGGTGTAGAGGGTGTGGTAGCCGGCGGCGGCGAAGGGCCGGACGAGACCGCCGGCGGCGAGGTCGGGGCGAATCCGCCGCCAGTTGCCCATCACGTGGTGGTCGTGGGGCAGGCGTCCCGTCCACAGGCTGGCCCGGGCGGGGCAGCAGAGCGGGTACGGGGTGTAGCTGTGGACGAACGAGGCCCCCCGGGCGGCGAGGGCGTCCAGGTGAGGCGTGCGGGCGACGGGGTTGCCGTTGGCGCCGAGGGTGTCCCAGCTCTGCTCGTCCGCGGTGACGACGAGCACGTTGGGCGGGGGCGGCATCACCTGACCATCAGCGCCGAGGTCTCGGCGACGACGGCGGCGGCGACCTCCCGCGGCGGCTTGGCGTTGCTCCACAGGTCGTTCAGGTTGCGCAGTACGGCCTGGTTGATCTCCGCCTCGCGGGGGTGGGGGGTGAGGGCGCGGGCCTCCTTGCGGGAGAGCGTCTCCGGGAAGATGGTGTTCACCCGGGTGCTGGCGGCGCGGGGCGGCTTGAAGTCCTTGAACCAGGGCTGCTCGGTCGAGGACCTGCGCGAGGGGTGGGCGGTGCCGCCGTCGCCGATGAGGATGCGCTGGCCCTCCGTGCTGCACATGAAGACCAGGGTGGTGAAGGCGGCGTCCCGGGCCTTGCTGTTGGCGGAGATCGAGGTGTGGCCGACGGCGGTCTGGGCGACGCGCCCCTTCGGCCCGCGGGGTAGGGGGGCGGCGTCGTAGGTGAAGCCGTTGATGCTCTGGTAGCGGCCGAGCCCGCCGCGGTTGCCGAAGGCGGTGCCCAGCTTGCCGTTCTCGAACAGGGAGAGGGTGGGGTCGGCCGCCTCGGCGTTGTCCGGGGCGACGCGCTGGCGGTGCACGCACTCCTGGAGCCAGGTGAGGGCCTCCAGGGCGGGGGGCTGATCGATCAGCATCCTGGTGCCGTCCGCGCTGTAGAGGTCGCCGCCGGCGCTCCACAGCCAGGAGACCCAGTCCGGGCGCCCGGTGCCCAGCTGCCCCGTCGGCAGTCCGGGCTCGCGCTTGGTGATGGCGGTGGCGGCGCGCAGGAAGTCGGCCCAGGTGGTGTCCCAGGTGGGCAGGGCCAGCCCCTCGCGCTGCCAGAGGTCGACGTTGATCCACAGGGCCTGCGGCGCCCCCGTCTGGGGCAGGGCGAAGAGCCGGCCCTTGAACTTGCTGCCCTCGAAGTGGGAGGGGAAGAAGTCCTCCGGCTTGACCTCGGCGGCGGCGCGCCGCACGTAGTCGTCGAGGGCGAGGTAGGCGCCCCCGTTGGCCAGCTGGCCGAAGCCGAAGGGGGCGGTCTTGAAGACGTCCGGGGCGTCGCCGGCGGCGACGAGGCTGACCAGCTTCTCGTTGTAGGCGGCGTTCGGCCCGCCGGTGGTGCCGACGGAGAAGTCGACCGTGATCTCCGGGTGGAGCGTCTTGAGGGCCTCGAACAGCTGCCGGAAGGCCGGCTCCTCGCCCGCGCTGTGGGTCAGCACGGCGAGGCGCGCCGGGCGGGCGGTGGCGCTCGCCGGCGGGGCGTTCCCGGCCCCCTCCGACCCGGCGCAGGCGGCGAGGGCGAGGGCGACCGCGGGCGCGCCGAGCGCCGCCCGGCGGCGCCAGGTGGGCGGCTGACGCGGCCGGGCGGCGGGCTGCGCGGGCGGGACGCCGGGGCTTGCTGGCACGCTCTCTCCTCCGGAAACGGGCGGCGCGACTGCGGCCTGCGGCCTCAGGCGCCGAGGGGCACCTCAAGCACGGCGTAGGCGTGGGGTGGCAGGGCGTAGCCGAAGCGGTCGCCCGCGACCGCCAGCGGGGCGCTGCGGCTGCGCACGTTCTGCGGGCTGCGGTGCGAGTTCATCGCGTCCGGGTCGTCGTGGTGCAGGAGGTGGACCCGACCGCCGGCGCGGGCGGCGGCGTCGGCGAGGCGGACGTCGACCTCGAGCGGCTCGTCGCGGTGGCGGTTGACGAGGGAGAGGAAGAGGGTGCGGCGCTGCGGGTCGAGGGTCACGGCGGCGTCCAGGTAGGGCAGGCCGAAGAGGCGCTGCTCGGGGACGTCGAACGTGGGGCAGTCCGTCCAGGCGTCGAGGGCGAGGGGGCCGGAGTGGTTGGCCACCATGTGCCAGGCCCAGTAGCTCGGCTCGAGCCACATACCCTCCGCGTCGACGCCGATCAGGCCGACGACGTTGATCGACTGGGCCACGGTGGCCAGGGTGAGGTCGCGGCAGTGGCGCTGCATGACGTTGGCGAAGGTGGCGACGGCGAGGGCGTCGTGCAGGCGGTAGGCGGGGGAGAAGGCGGCCGGGCCGTCCAGGCG
>DATLLM010000387.1:0-6468 GCA_035537855.1 Chloroflexota bacterium
CCCCCCGGCCACGCCCCTACTTGCGGTCCTTGACCGGATTCTTGGCCAGGGTCAGCATCCGCTCCACCTCGCCCGCGAAGGACGCCGCCAGGGCCGGATCGTCCACGATCAGCATGTTCTCGTCGTTGCTCGTGGCGGCGTTGTCGCTGAAGTTGTACGAGCCGAAGACGGTGATGCGGTCGTCGATGACGAACACCTTGTGGTGCAGAACGTAGGGATTCCCGTCCTGGTAGACCTCGAGCCCGGCCGCTTTCATGGGGCCGTACTCGGCGTACTTCGTCTCCGATCCGGTGGTCTCGAAGACCCCCCGCACCTTGACCCCGGCCTTGGCCCGCTCCATCACGGCCTGCCCCAGCGTGTCGTCGGTGAAGCTGAAGGCCAGGAAGTCGATCTTGGACTTCGCCGCGCGGACGTACCGCAGCAGCAGCTCGTCCGGATCGTCCTGGGGGGAGAAGAGCGTCTCGATCGTCGTCGTCCCCACGGTGACCCGCGGATTGGGCACGCCCTTGGGCTTGCTCGGCCCGAACTTGCGGTCGACGAACATCTTCTCGAACTCGGCGCTGTAGTTCTGGGCGACCGGCGGCGAGTGGACGATCACGGCGTTGTTGTTCAGCCGGTACGTGTCCCCGGTGGTGAAGTTCCACGATCCGGTCAGCACCACCTGCCCGTCGACGACCACGAACTTGTGGTGCATGATCGCCCGGCGCTTGTCGTCCACGATGGGGATGCCCGCCTGGGTCAGCGTCTTGAACGCGCTCTTGACGGCGGCGTTGTTGCTCTCCAGGGTGTCCGTGTCCGTCACCATCCGCACTTTCGCCCCGCGCGCGTTCGCCCGGGCCAGGGCCTGGGCCACGTTCGGCAGGTCGAAGTCGTAGATGGCGATGTCGACGCTGCGCTGGGCCGTGTCGATGAAGCCCACCAGATGCTCGTCCAGCCCCCCGGTGTGGTCGGCCGGCCGGTCCGGGTACCGGGGCTGAGTGAAGCCGACCTCGAACAGCCCCTCGACGCTGGTGGTAGAGGGCCCAGCCGGGGCCGGCGCCGGCGCCGGCGGGCGCGCCGGTCCGCCCGCCGCGGGGCCGGCGCCCGTCGACGTCCGGTCGCCGGCGGGCGGCCGGAGCACGAACAGCGCCCCCGCCACCAGGACGGCCACCACCACCAGCACCACGGCCAGGCGCGTGCTCAAGTCGGTTTCTCCCCCGGCGCCCCGGGTCGGTCCGCCGGCGGCGCCGGGATGGTCGTCCAGATGGACGCTTTCGGCGGCGCACCGGTCGCGCCGGCGTCGCCGATGGGGGCGCCGGCTGCGCCGCCGTGTTCGCGCCCGCCGCGCCCAGCACGGAGGCGAAGGCCGCGGCCCCGGCCGCGGCGGAGGCGAACAGCGGCGGCCCGAGGGCGGGCGAGAGGGCCGCCTCGACGTCGTCCCAGGGGTCGCCGCGGACGGCGCCCGCGGCGGCGCCGAGCACGGCCCGCGCGGCGTCGGCCACGTCGTAGGCGGCGTCCTCGTCGAGCGCGCCGGCGGCGCCGAGGCGGGCGACGGCGCGCTCGGTCAGCGCGAGCGCCCAGTCCAGCAGGGGCGTCGCCGCCGCGTCCTCCAGGTCGCCGCGCCAGCGCTCGTCGGTCGCCACCTGCTCGGCGACGAACCGCTGCCAGCGCTCGACCTCTTCGGGAGCGGCGCCCACGGCATCATGCCTGCGGGGGGAGGGCCTGCGCCCGCGCCCGTGGACCGCCGCCGGCGATCGGGGGTAAGAAGGTGACCGTATCGCCCTCGTGCAGCTCGGCCCCGCGGTGGTGCTGCTCGTCGTTCAGCATGACCACGCAGGGCTCCTCGGCGATCCCCAGGCGGTCGGCGAGCTGGTCGATCGTCGCCCCTTCCGGGACCTCGATCGATCCGCGGCGGCCGGACCACGCCGGGGGCTTGAAGCGTCTCAGGTCGCCGAAGAGGATGACGTTGACGTTCATCGCAGCCGGCCGTTCGTGCCCGCCCCCCGGGACGGAATCCTGGGGGGCGGACACCTCCCGGAAGGGTTACCTCCCGGAAGGGATCAGGCCTTCGCCCCCCTGGTCGCGGAGAGCACCCGCTCCGGCGTCATCGGCGCCTCGTTGATCCAGACCCCGGTGGCGTCGGCGACGGCGCTGACCAGCGCGGCGACCCCGGGAGCGATCGGCGGCTCGCCGATCCCCTTCACCCCGTACGGCCCGTTCTTGGTCGGCTCCTCCACCAGCACCGTCTCGATGTCCGGGAAGTCCAGCGCCGTCGGCACGCGGTAGTCGAGCAGCCCGGCGTTCCAGTTACGCCCGTCCTCGGCGTAGCGCATCTGCTCCATCAGCCCCCAGGAGAAGCCCTGCACGAGGCCCCCCTCCATCTGCCCCTCGCAGGACTGGGGGTTGAGCGCCTTGCCGACGTCGAGCGAGTTGTACAGCTCGGTCAGGCGCACCTGCCCCGTCTCCGGATCGACCTTCACCTTGCCGATCTGGGCGGCGATAGTCGTCGCGCTCGGCTCGCTGGAGAACGAGCCGCGCCCCACGATCGGGCCGCCGCGGGAGCGCAGCGCCATCTGGCCCAGCTGGGCCAGGGTGACCGTCGCCTCCGGGTTGCCCTTGACCGTCACCTTGCCGCCGGCCAGCTCCAGGTCGTCGATCGACGCCTCGAGGTGATCGGCCGCCAGCTCCAGCACGCGGTTGCGGGCGTCCTCGGCGGCGCGCTTGACGGCGTTGCCGAAGGAGAAGGTGACCACGCTGCCCCCGCTCGAGGTGCCGAACGGCGCCGAGTCCGTATCCCCCCGCACGACGGTGACGTCCTCGAAGGGGATTCCCAGCACCTCGGCGGCGATCTGGGCCATGGTCGTGTCCGTGCCGGTCAGGTCCATCAGGCCGTAGAAGATGCGCACCTTGCCGTCTTCGTGCATCGAGACGACCGCCCCGGCGGGCCCGGCGCCGTTCGTCCACTCCCCGACGGCGACGCCCCAGCCCTCGTGCTCGCCCTTCTGGCGCTTGCCCCAGTTGGCCCGCTCGGCGACCGCCTGCAGGGTCTTCTTGAACGCGATCTGCTCGCCCTCGCGCATGTTGGTCAGGCGGAACTCCACCGGGTCCCAGCCCATCTCGCTGCAGATCCGGTTGATCTGCGTCTCGCCCGCGAACGTGGCCTGGGGCGCGCCCGGCGCGCGGTACGCCCCGGGGGCCGGCTTGTTCGTGTTGACGTCGTACGCGTCCATCTTGAAGTGCTCGACGTTGTAGACGCCCTTGACCCGGCTGGTGGCGTAGCAGCCGCCCGAGCCGGCGCCGGTGTCCCACAGCGCCCAGGCCTGCCGGGCGACGAGCTTCCCGTCCTCGGAGACCCCCGTCTTGACGGTGATCACGGCCCCCGGCGCCGGGCGGGCGTCCAGGAACTCCTCGTGCCGGGTGTAGGCGATCTTCACCGGGCGGCGCGCCTTCTGCGCCAGCAGGACGCAGTAGGTGTCGACGATCCCGCCGAACTTGGCGCCGAAGCCACCGCCGACGGTCATCCCGTGCACGTTGATCTTGCTCAGGGGGATGCGCAGCGAGTTGGCCAGGTTGGAGCGCACGGCGAAGTGGCCCTGCGTGCTCGTCCAGACGGTCACCTTCCCGTCCGGCGAGACGTCCGCCACCGTCGTCTGCGGCTCGATGTACGTCTGGTGCGCCCGGGGGATGATGTAGGTGTCCTCGAACACCCGGTAGGACGCGGCGAAGCCGGCCTCGACGTCGCCCTCGGCGCGGTGGTTCTGCCCGGCGATGTTGTGCAGCGGGTGGCCGGCGAAGGGGCCGTCCTCGAGCGCGTCCGCCGGGGTGCTCTCGTCGTTGACCAGGACGGCGCCTTCCTTGATCGCCTCCTGCACGTCGACCACCGGCGGCAGCAGCTCGTACTCCACCTTGATCCGCTCGCACGCCTCCTCGGCGATCTCGCGGGTCACGGCGGCGACGGCGGCGATCTTCGCCCCGTGGTACTTGACCTTGTCCCCGACGCTGGGGAAGAGGGTCTGCACCCGCCGCGCGGCGTGCGCCTCCTCCTCGACCACGATGGCCTGGTCCGAGGACAGGGTGGCGCCGGTGATCACGGCGGTGACGCCGGGCAGGGCCTCCGCCTCGCTCGTGTCGATGGCGGTGATGCGGGCGTGGGCGTACGGGCTGCGCAGGAACATCCCGTAGCACATGCCCGGGAAGTGCAGGTCCGCCGTGTACTGCGCCCGGCCGGTCACCTTGTCCACAGCGTCCAGCCGGACGACGGAGCGACCGATCTGGTGGCTGCCGTTGGCCCCGTTGGCCTTCCCGTTGGTCTTGACCGCTTCCGTTGCCGTCACTTCTTGCTCCCTGCCTTCCCGTCCAGCTCAAGCGCCGCCGCCTGCACGGCGTCGACGATCTTATCGTAGCCCGTACAGCGGCAGATGTTGCCCTGCAGCCCGTCGCGAATCTCGTCCCGGGTGGGACTGGGATTCTCCTTCAAGAAGGCGATCGAGGTCATGATCATCCCCGGGGTGCAGATGCCGCACTGCAGGCCGCCGCACTCCATGAAGGCTTTCTGCACCGGGTGCAGCTCCTCCCCGTCCGCGACGCCCTCGATGGTCACGATCTTGTGCCCGACGGTGCTCGCGGCGAGCACCAGGCAGGACGTCACCGGCTGCCCGTCCAGGTGCACGGTGCAAGCCCCGCAATCGCCGGTGGAGCAGCCCTCCTTGGCGCCGGTGAGCAGGCACTTGTCGCGCAGGGCGTCCAGCAGCCGGGTGCGTCCCTCGACGTCGATGGGGTAGGACTCGTTGTTGACGTTCAGCTCGATCAGGGTGCGCACGCCAGTCTTCCTCTTCCTGGTCCGTGTTGCTCGTTCAGCGCGCCGCCAGGGTCGCCGCCTGGCGCAGGGCCCGCCGGGTCAGGACGTCGACCATCTCCTTGCGGTACTCGGCCGAGGCGCGCACGTCCACGATCGGCCGCGCCGTCTCCGCCGCCTCCCGCCCGGCCTCCGCCAGCAGGGCGTCGGTCAGCCGCTGCCCTCTGAGAGTGGCCTCCGCTTTCGGCGCCCGGATCGGCGTGGGGGCCACCGCCCCCAGGGCGATGCGCGCCTCGCGCACCACCCCGTCGCCCGCCTCGAGCTCGATCGACGCGGCCACGCCGACGAAGGCGATGTCCATCTTCTGGCGCTCTTTGAGCTTGATGTAGTGGCTCGACGTGCGCTGCCCCGGCGGGGGCACGTGGATGCTCACCAGCATCTCGTCCGGCTCGAGCACCGTGCGCCGCACGCCGGTGATGAACTGCTGCACGGGCAGGCGCTGCCGGCCCCGCGGCCCGGCGATCTCCACCTGGGCGTCCAGCGCGTAGAGAATCGGCCCGATCTCGCCCGCCGGGGAGGCGGTGCACAGGTTGCCCCCCGCGGTGCCCAGGTTCCGGATCTGCCACGACCCCACCTCGGAGGCCGCTTCGTACATCCCGGGGTAGAAGCGCCGCACCTCGGGCGAGGTCTCCAGCCGCCGGAACGGCACCGCGGCGCCGATGGTCAGCCCCGACTCGGCGTCCCACCCGAAGTGCGCCGCCTCCGGAATGCCCTTGATGTCGACGACGTGCTCGGGACTGACCACCTTGTCGGTCATCATGATCACCAGGTCCGTCCCGCCCGCCATCAGCCGGGCGTTCGCCTCGTACTGCTGCAGCAGGGCGACGGCCTCGTCGATCGTCCCGGGGGTGTGATACTCAAACTCGCGCACCTGGCCTCCTCCGCACGGGAACTGCCGCTACCTCCCGGATTGTACCCCCAGCCGGTGTGTATCCTGAGCCCAGCTCCGGCCCCGGGCCTTCGGACCGCGCACCCGGCACCCCTGCCCCGCCCGGCACCTCTGGGATTGCATCGTGACCCTCCGCTGCGGCGCCGCCCGCTCCGTCATCACCCCGCCCCTCGGCGTCTCCCTCGCCGGCTCCTACACGGACCGCCGGGCGGCCCGCGTCGACGGCGACCTCTACGCCCGGGCCCTCGTCTTCGAGGCGGACGGCGTCGCCCTGGCCGTCGCCGCCTGCGACCTGATCGGGCTCCGCGCCGCCACCGTCGCCGGCGCCCGCCGCCTGATCGAGGCGGCGACCGGCATCCCCCCGGAGCGCGTCCTCGTCCACGCCACCCACAACCACTCCGGCCCCCTCACCCGCGAGCCCGGCGCCGGGGGCCTCGCCGGCGTGCCGGACGAGCCGTACCTCGCCGGCCTGGAGCGCCAGATCGCCAGCGCGGTTGCGGGCGCCCACAGCCGGCTCGAGCCGTGCCGCCTGCGGCTGACCGTCGGCGTCGCCCCGGGGATCGCCTTCAACCGGCGCTTCCTGATGGAGGAGGGGCCCGCCCGCACCAACCCGGGCAAGCTGAACCCCGCCGTCCGCGCGCCGGCGGCCCCCGTCGACGAGCGCGTCTGGACGCTCTGCGTCCTGCCCCCCGCGGACGGCGGGGTTCAGCTTGCCCGGGTTGGTGCGGGCGGGCCCCTCCTCCAT
>DATLLM010000388.1:0-3746 GCA_035537855.1 Chloroflexota bacterium
GTCCTGCTCCCCTGGCGGACGGTGCTGGACAACGTCGCCCTGCCGCTGGAGATCGCCGGGCGCCCCCCGGCCGAGCGCCGGGCGGCGGCGCAGCGCACGATCGACCTGGTGGGCCTGAGCGGCTTCGAGAGGGCCCGCCCGGCGCAGCTCTCGGGCGGGATGCGGCAGCGCGCCGCCATCGCCCGGGCTCTGACGCTCCAGCCGGCCCTGCTGCTGATGGACGAGCCGTTCGGCGCCGTGGACGAGCTGACCAGGGACCGGCTCAACGGCGAGCTGCTCGACGTCTGGCAGCGCACCGGCGCGGCCATCCTCTTCGTCACCCACAGCATCGAGGAGGCGGTCTTCCTGAGCGACCGGGTGGTGGTGCTGACCCGCCGGCCGGGCACGGTCCACGCCAGCATCGAGGTCGACCTGCCACGGCCGCGCCGGTTGGAGATCAAGCGCACCCGGGAGGCGTTCGACCGGTCGGCCCGCCTGCGCCTGCTGCTCGACGAGGCCAGCCGGTGAGGGCGGCGCCGGGCCTGACCGGCGCCGCAGGACGGTCGCCGGCGGCCGGCGCCGGCCGCCGGACGCGGGCGGTGCTGCGCCAGGCCCGGAGCTGGCTCGGGGGCGCGCTCGGCGTCCTCCTGCTGCTTGGCCTGTGGGAGTGGGCGGTCAGGGCCCTATCCGTGCCCGTCTATCTGCTGCCGGCGCCGTCCGTGATCTGGGCCCAGGTGCGGATCGACGCGGCGCTGCTGTGGCGCAACCTGCAGCCCACGCTGATCGAAGCCGCCGGGGGCTTCGTGCTTGGCAACGCCGTGGCCATCCTGCTCGCCGCCCTCTTCGTCCACTCCCCGGCGGTGCAGCGGGCGCTCTTTCCGCTGGCCATCGGGCTGCGCACGGTGCCCCTGGTGGCGATCACGCCCCTGCTGCTCGTCTGGCTGGGCGGTGGCTACGCCCCCAAGGTGGTCATCGCCGCCTTGATCTCCTTCTTCCCCACCCTGGTGAACATGACGCGGGGGCTGTCGGCGCTCGACCGGCAGGCCCTCGACCTGCTGCACACCCTCTCCGCCAGCCCCTGGCAGGTGTTCTGGAAGGTGCGCTGGCCCTCGAGTTTGCCCTATCTCTTCTCGGCGCTGAAGATCGCCGCCACCAGCTGCGTGCTGGGGGCAGTGATCGCCGAGTGGATCGGCGCCGACCGGGGACTCGGCTATCTGGTGGTGGCCTCCACCTTCGAGTTCAAGATCGCCCGGCTGTGGGCGACGATCGCCGTCACCTCCGCCCTGGCCCTGGCGGCGTTCCTCGCCGTGGTGCTCGCCGAGCGCGTCTTCGTCCCCTGGCGGGACGCGGCGGACGGACCAGGCGCCTAGGCCTGGAGGTGCCCGCGCACGGCCTCGGTCAGGGCCTCGGCCGTGGCGTCGATGATGACGGGAGGGTTGGCGAAGTGCGACTCCAGCTTCCGGCCGGTCGAGGTCAGGGTGGTCTGGGTGGTGAACTCCTCGTACAGCTCCGATGAGTGGTAGCGCAGGGTGTAGTCGGCGTCCTTGAGGACGTTTCCGGTCAGGATGGCCACCACGTCCTCGTCCGGATCGACCCGGGCGTCCGTCCCTTCTCCGGCCAGCCGGCGGATGGCCGCGAGGGTGGTCGCCGAGGCGGGCTCGCAGCCGATGCCGTCCGCGCCGATGACCGCTTTCGCGTCTGCGATGTCCTGCTCGTTGACCGACGTCACCCAGCCGTCGCTCCAGTCCACCGCCCGGCGGGCCTTCTTCCAGGAGACGGGGGCGCCGATCTTGATCGCCGTCGCCAGCGTGCGGGCGTGGTGGACGCGCTCCAGGGTCTCCGGGTGGCCGCTGTTGAAGGCGTTGTACAGCGGGGCGGCGCCGCCGGCCTGGACGATGGTGATGTGGGGCCGTTTGGACAGCAGCCCGAGGTCGTCCAGCTCGCGCAGGGCCTTCCCGTAGGAACCGCTGTTGCCCAGATTCCCGCCGGGGACGACGATGCGGTCGGGGGCTTTCCAGCCGCACTGCTCGAGCAGCTCGGCCATGACCGACTTCTGGCCCTCCAGCCGGAAGGGATTGACCGAGTTGAGGATGTAGATCCCCAGCTGCGGGGCGATCGCCTGCAGCAGGGCCTGGGCGGCGTCGAAGTCCCCCCGCACCTGCAGGGTGAGGGCGCCGTAGTCCAGCGACTGGGAGAGCTTGGGGAAGGAGACCCCGCCCTCGGGCACCAGCACGATGGCCGCCAGGCCGGCCCGCGCGGCGTACGCGGCCATCGAGGCGCTGGTGTTCCCCGTGCTGGCGCAGGCGACGGCGCGCATCCCCAGGATGCGGGCCTGGGTCACGCCGGTGACCATCCCGTAGTCCTTGAAGGAGCCGGTGGGATTGAAGCCCAGGTGCTTGAATCTGATCCGCCCGACGCCGGCGTAGGCGGCGCTGCGCGGCGCGTCGAGCAAGGGCGTGTTGCCTTCGGGGTACGTGATCAGCTGGCGCTCGTCGTCGTAGAAGGGGAGCAGCTCCCGGAAGCGCCACACCCCGCTGCGGTTGATCAGGGTGTCCGAGTCCCGCCGGCGGCGCCAGCGCCGCTTAAGGGTGGTGACGTCCTCCTGGGGACGGGGATAGACGACGTCCAGCAGGTCGTTGCACTGCGGACAGCGGTAGATCACCTCCCGCAGTCCGTACCAGCGCTGGCAGTTGATGCAGCGCAGACCGCGGGCGTCCGCCCACGGCTGCCAGGTGCCCGTCCCGCCGCCGGCGACGGGGAGGGGGACGACGGGGACGGAGTCGGGCGCAGGACGCACTGCCATCAACCTATCCAATTCCGGTCAGGGCGAGCACCCCGCCAGCGACGAGAGCGACGGCCGCCGCCCCGAGCAGGACGACGCCGCCGCGGGTGACGTTCACGGTGAACGAGCGCTGGCGGCGGCGCTCGTCGATCTGGGCGTTGATCCGGGCGCGCATCCGGTCGGGCCCGCTCGCGCGCCGCTCCAGCTTGGGTCGGGAGGCGGTGGCGGCCATCCGGCCGGCGAGGACGGGGGCCAAGATGAGCATCAGGATGCCGCCGGTAAGGAGCACGGCGGCGACGATCAGCAGGACGGTCCAGAGGGCGATTCCCGCCAGCAACACCCGCCGATTATAGCGCCGGGGTGGGGCCCTCCTCTCGCTCCGGCTCCTCGTCCGGCTCCTCGTCCGGGGCCCGCTCCGGCCCCTCGGCGAGACGCCGGATGCGTCCGCTGACCAGGGGATACCAGAATCGTTGCCCGCGGTACGCGCGGACGGCCCCGAGCGCGGCCAGCCCCGCCGTCGACAGGTAGAACACCGGCCAGACGAGCACGCTCAGGCCCCAGATCACCTGGACGGCGGTCAGCCAGGGATCGACCAGGTAGTCGAAGACGCGATAGTCGGGCACGCCGGGGATGGCGCCGCCGAAGGTCAGGAAGCCGGCGCCGAGCCAGAGCAGATAGGCCAGCTGCAGCACGGCGACGGCGGTCTGGTACAGCGCCGCCTGACCGGCGTGGGCCGCCAGGTACGGCGACCGGCGCGGCCCGGCGACGAAGAGCAGGGGCACCGAGACGAGCAGGGCGGCGAGCCAGCCGGCGACGGTCAGTCCGAGCAGCCCCGCGCCGTGGGCGAGCGCGGCCAGCGCGCGGTCGGTGCGGTCGCGCGGCCGGATGCGGGGCACAGCAGGCGGCGGCTCAAGGTCCATCGTGGTTGCGGGGCGCGGTCTCTCCGAGGACGCGGCGGTTTCCGGCGCGAGCGCTTGCCGGGGGG
>DATLLM010000389.1:0-5762 GCA_035537855.1 Chloroflexota bacterium
CGGCGCGCATCGCCACCGTCCCGGAGCTGGACGTCAAGATCGAGCTGGCCCGGCAGGTGGCCTTCGGCGCCGAGCGGGCGGATGCGCTGTGGAAGCGCACGGCCCAGCTGCTCTGGCCCGAGGACCGCGACGTCCGCCTCAACCCGGCGGTGGTCGAGCTGATGCGCTCCCTCGAAGAGGGCGCCCCCGGGTCCGCCGGTCTGCTCGGCGGCCTCGGCCTGGTGGCCTCCTCCCTCGCCCGCGCCTACCAGGAGCACGCGGCGGCGACCGATCCCATCTCGGACGCCCCGACGGTGCGCCTGCTGCGCACCCTGGAGGCGGACAGCCGGGCCCTCGGCGACTGGGCCGGGGCGCGGTCGACGGCCCTGGCCACCGGCGGCGCCGAGGCGTTCGTCTGGTCGCTCGAGGCGGGATTCGTCGCCGCCGGGGAGACCTGGACGGCGCCCCCGGAGCCGGCGGGCGAGGGAATCAGCCTGCGGAGCGAGCTGGAGCGCTCCCCCGAGCGCAACTCGGTGACCACCGTCGCCCGGGACGAGCGCTTCCGCGACCTGGGCCCGACCGAGACGCCGCCGCCGGAGCCGCTCGAGACGCCCCAGGGGCGCCTCGCCTACCTGCTGCGCACGCTCAACTTCGAGCTCTTCGCCGCCGAGCTGATGGGGCGCAACCTGTACGAGTACGGCCCGTCCCTCCCCTGGCAGTTCACCCTGGACATGGCCCGCCAGTGCTGGGACGAGGCGCGCCACGCCGAGATCATGATCAAGCGCATCGAGGCCACCGGCGTGCCCTGGCGGCCCGGCGACCCCGGCTTCGCCCCCTACCCGCTGGACAACGGCCCCTGGCAGGACATCTACCCCGGCGGGCTGTTCGATCGCCTGGTGGCGATGAACCGGGGGATCGAGGGGCTGTCCCTCGACACCCACGTCTTCCGCTCGGACACGTTCGCCGCCCTCGGCGACGACGTCGCCGCCGCCACCCACCTGTACATCGTGGCCGACGAGGCGCCCCACGTGGGCTTCGGCACCCGCTGGCTGCGCTACCTGCTGCTGGCCGAGGAGCAGCCCCGCCAGGCCGACCTGGCGCTGATCCCCTTCTTCCCGGTGATGGGGCAGCGCTTCGCGCCCCAGTCGGGCGAGGACGACCCGGCCGGCTTCCGCGCGGCGGAGGAGCAGGCCTGGGAGCGCATCGCCGAGCGGCGCCTGGAGCGGGTGGAGCGGGAAGGGCGCACGGACTTCGCCGCCGCCGGCGGGGCGCCGCCCCCCGGGCCGAGCGTCCTCGGCGTGCGCCGCCGGGACGCCGTCAACCGCCTCGCCCGGCGCCTCGCCGGGTTCACCACGGAGGAGATCGAGGCGGCGGTCACCGCCGCCGGTGGAAAGGTGCTCGCCGAGTGAGTCAGTCCAACCCCTCGACCCCTCCGGGCCAGGGCGGCCCGTTCGACGTGCTGCTGCGGGGCGGGCACGTGATCGATCCCGCGAACGGGCGCGACGGCGTCGCCGACGTCGGGATCGCGGACGGCAAGATCGCCCGCATCGGCCCGGACCTGGACGCCGCCGCGGCGAAGCAGGTGGTGGACGTCTCGGGGCTCTACGTCACCCCCGGGCTGATCGACATCCACGTCCACGTCTACCCCAAGCGGGGGCCGGACGCCCCCGGCTTCCAGGCCTCGGTGATCCCGGACGCCCACTCCTTCCGGGCCGGGGTGACCACGTTCGTCGACGCCGGCACCGCCGGGGCCGACCACTTCGCGGACTTCAAGCAGACCTGGATCGACACCGCCCGCACCCGCGTCCTGTCCTTCGTCAACATCGCCCGGGGCAGCATGGGCGACGCCGAGCAGGACCCGGGGCAGTTCGACGTCGAGCGCGCCGCCGCCGTCGTCGCCGAATACCCGGACGTGGCGGTGGGGATCAAGACGGCCCACTACTGGACGCGCCAGCCGTGGGACGACGTCCACACCCCGTGGGCGTCGGTCGACGCCGCCGTGCGCGCCGGCGAGCGCAGCAACACCCCGGTGATGGTCGACTTCTGGCCCCGACCGCCGGAGCGCCCCTACCCCGACCTGGTCCTGGAGCACATGCGCCCGGGGGACATCCACACCCACGTCTTCGCCCAGCAGTTCCCCGTCCTGACCGCAGAGGGGCGGGAGCGCAGCGACCCCCGGGTGGCCGATCACATGTGGAAGGCGCGCGAGCGGGGCGTGCTCTTCGACCTCGGCCACGGCGGCGGCTCCTTCTGGTTCCGCAACGCCGTGCCCGCCCTGCGGGGGGGCTTCCCCCCGGACAGCATCTCCACCGACCTGCACATGGGCAGCGTCAACGCCGCCGTGCTGAACACCCTGCACACCGCCTCCAAGTGCCTGGCTATGGGGATGCCCCTGCAGGAGGTGATCTACCGCACCACGGTGACCCCCGCGCGGGCCATCCGGCGCCCCGAGCTGGGCACCCTCTCCGAGGGCGCCGAGGCGGACGTGGCCGTGCTGCGCCTGCTCCCCGGACCGGCCAGCTACATCGACTGCGGCCGGGCGCGCCTGGACGGCGAGGGGCGCCTGGAGTGCGCCATGACCTTGAGGGCCGGGCGCATCGTCTGGGACCCCACCGGGTACTCCATGCCCGGGTGGGAGGAGGCGCCTGACCGCTACTGGGTGGTGCCCAACCTCCAGAATGCGGGATAGAGAAAAGTAGCAGCCGTAGGGCCCGAGGGGGACCGGTCTGCGCGGGGACCGGGTAGACAGACAGCCGTAGGGCCCGAGGGGGACCGGTCTGCGCGGGGACGGCCCGCAGCAGGAGGGCCGTCAGCCGTAGGGTACGAGGGGGACCGGTCTGCGCGGGGACGACCCGCAGCGGGCCGCGGCCAGGGGGCCGCGATGCCCCACCCACACAGGCAGCGGGGGCCGGGCCACCGCCCGCTGCCGGACACCACCGCCCGCGCCTGGACCACCTCCCGGCGGTCCGCGTGCCCGGGGCGAGCCCTTGCGACCGCACCTCACCCACCGGTGGGCGCCCGGGCGCCCGGGCGGACCACCACCTCCCGAAGCCGCCCACGTCCCGGCGGTCGATGCGCCCGGGCGGAGGCGGAGGGCCCGCCCTCGCCCACGCTTTCGCGGCCGTGGACGGCGCGGCCTCGCGGCCCCCTGGCCGCGGCCCCCAGCGGACGCACCCGCGCAAAGGCGTCCTCGGGCGCCTCGGCGGCTCCCTCTCCCCGTGCAGAGGCGTCCCCCTCGGGCCCTTCGGGCGCCGCTTCTAGTTAGAGGACGGCCAGCCGGGTGTGCGCGGCGGCGGCGAGGTCGCCGATCAGGCCCTCCGCCGCTCGCTCGTCGCTCAGCCGGTCGGTGAGCACGACGAGCACGTACGGCCCGCCCCGGGGATAGACGATGGCGGCGTCGTTGCGGATTCCGGGGAGCTGGCCGCTCTTGTGCACGACGACCGTTCCGGGTGGCAGGCCGGCCTCGATCCAGGACGCCGGCTGATCCTGCCAGAGGGCGTCCAGCATCCAGTCGCTCGCCGCGGGTGGGGCGAGCTGGCCCGTGCCGAGCAGCACCAGCAGACCGGCCACGTCCGCCGCCGTGGTCACGTCCGGGCGGGCGTCGGCGAAGAAGCGGGTGTGGCGCATCCCCAGGCGCTCGTAGGTCTCGTTCAGGGCGTCGACCCCGATCCGCCGCAGCAGCACCTGGGCGGCGACGTTGTCGCTGAAGCGCACCATCAGCCGCAGGGCCTCGCCGACGCTCACCCGCTCCCCGATCCGGGCCTGCAGCACCCCGGCCCCGTCGGCGTAGTCGCTCCAGGTGATGAGCAGCTCTTCCTCCAGCCCGAGCCGGCCGGCGCCGATCTGCCGGAAGCAGGCCACCAGCAGACCCAGCTTGTAGATGCTGGCCGGCGGCATCGGCTCCTCCGCGCCGACGGCGGCCGTCGCCCCGGTGCACAGGTGGCGCACGGCGACGGCGACTCGCCCCAGGCCCCAGGGCACGGCCGCGACGAGTGCCTCCTCCAGGAACAGGTCTTCCTGCCAGGCCGGCGGCGCGGCGGTGGCGCCGGCGCCACGCCCGGAGGCACGGAGACGGGAGCGGCGACCTCGCCCCCCACCGGCAGGGTGGCCGTCGGCGGGCGCGCCACCCGCAGGCCGCCGACGGCCGCGAGCAGCCCCGTCGCCCCCAGCGCGCCGGCGCCGAGCGCCCGGCGGCGCGACCACGCCCGTCCCGTCCGCCCCCGAGGCGGGACCTCCGGGCGGAGCAGCGGGCGCGCTGGGGGTGGCGGAAGCGGTACCAGGTCGCCCGCCGTCCGCCTCCACCGATCCCCGTCGAAACGTCGTTCTGGCACGGAAAGGCACCCGGTGGCGCGGTCGTGACTCTACGTCATGACGGGCGGTCGCGGCCCCTGGTTGCCCGTAGGAAGTCTGATGTCCGAGGTCGAAAGTCCGACGCCGGCCGTGGGAGACGGGCGGGGCTGTTCGTCTGCCCATGACCGACGTGGGACGTGGGACGTGGGACTTCGCTCAGGCCGGCGCGCCGGCCTCCCGCAGCTTGGCGTTGATCTCCGTCTCCATCTGCTTCAGCCCCTCGGCCGGCACCGCCTTGCCGACGAAGACCTGGTCGTAGAGGATGGCCGTGCAGGGGTTCACCAGGTCGTCGTTGTTCAGGTAGGGGCTCACCGGGTACGACGTGGCGTAGGTGGAGGACTTGACGATGGCGTTGTAGTTGAGCCCGGCCGGCCCGCCGGCGCCGCCGTCCTTGAGCCAGGCTTCGTAGGTGCCGAGGTGGGCGCCGCGGGAGCCCCAGTTGGCCGTGATCTGGGCCTGCGCTTCTTTCGAGGAGCAGACGTGGAGCCACTGCCACACCCCCTCCGGCTGCTTCGACCCCCGGATCAGGGACAGGCCGTTGCCGTTGTAGACGCTGGCCCGCTTCTTCTTCCCCGGCGCGAAGGGCAGCTGGGCCATGTCGTAGTTGAAGGGGATGCCGCCGGGGGGCTTCTGGTTCCCGTAGAGGTAGCGCCCCAGGAACTCGCCCTGGATGAGCATCCCCAGGCGCCCCTGCTGGAAGAGGGTCCGGTCGAGGACGTTCTGGGCCAGGTAGTACTCCACCTCGGGGTGCACCCCGTGCCGGGTCTGCAGGGACATGATCCAGTCGAACGTGGCCAGCCCGGCGGGGGAACCGAGCGTCCACCGGGCCCCCTTCTCGTCGAGGAAGGCCGCCTCGTTGCCGTAGACCAGGTTCCCCCACGATTCGGAGATGGCGGCGTTCGTCCTCCGCCCGGTGACCATCAGCCCGTAGCGCGCCCGGTCCGTGCCGCTGCCCCGGTTCAGCGCCCGGGCCATGTCCACCAGGGTGTTCCAGTTCCACTTCGCCGCGTCGTCCTCGATGTCCCGCGGGAAGGGCAGCCGGGCCTCGGCGAAGGCGTCCTTGTGGTACCAGAGGACGATGCCCTCGTTCGTCGCCGGGACGGCGTAGAGCTTGTCCTCGAAGGTGTAGGCCTGCACCGTGGACGGGGCGAACTCCTTGAGGTTCGCCGCCACCTGGCGGTCCGCTTTGAGGTAGTCCTGCAGGCTCGGCACGGCCCCCTGCGCCACCATGTTCTTGGCGTAGGTCAGGCTGAGCACGATCGAGTCCGGGGGCGTGTCCGCCGCCAGGGCCACCTTGAGCTTGCCCAGCAGGTCCCCGGCGGGCACCTCCAGGTTGACCGTCAGATTGGGGAACTGCTGCTGCGCCAGGGGCACGATGTTGTCGAACGCGATCTTGTCCGTCGCGTTCCGGGGCCAGAAGGAGATCTCCCGCT
>DATLLM010000390.1:0-4419 GCA_035537855.1 Chloroflexota bacterium
GCCTCGTCCGCCTCGTCCGCCGGCTGGCGCCGGGGGCTAGCGGCTCCCCGCGCCCCCCGCGCTTCCGGTGGTGTCCGGGACGGCCGGGGGCACGTCGGCGGCGGCCGCGCCCTGCTGCGCGGCGGCGGCCGCCGCCGGCGGGGTGGCGTCGAGGGCGGTCGGGGTGTAGCCGACCTCGGCGAACAGCTCGCTCAGATTGGAGCGGCCCTTGGCCGAGATCTGCTGCCGGGCGGTGACCCGCTCGTCCCGCTCCCGGGAAAGCAACCGGTCGGTCAGCTCGCGGCGGGCCTCCAGCTTGGACTCGCGCTTCTGCAGCTTCTGCTCGATCTGCTCGCGGGTGTTGTCCCGGTCCTCCGGGATCATCTGGGCCAGCTTCTCCCGCATCTCGAGGGAGCGCTCGCGCAGCTCGGCCATGCCCGCCCGCCGGGCGAGGCGGGAGTCCTCGCGGGCCTGGGCCCGCAGCTGGGCGATGCCGTCCTCGATGATCGCGTAGGCCTCTTCCTTGTCCTTGAGGGCGGAGTCCTTCTCCCGGTTCAGCTGCGCCAGGTGGGCCTCCGCCTCGGCCAGCTCCTCGGCCAGCTGCGACGCCCGGGCCAGCTCCTCCTCCTCGGTCTTGCCGTCCCCGCGGGCCTTGGCCGCGTTCGCCCGGGCGACGTGGTCGCGGGCCTGGGAGCGCAGGTCCTCGACGTCCACCACCGCCTCGCCCAGGTCCTGGGCCAGCTCGACGGCGTAGGCCCCGATGTCCACGGCCAGCGTACGCTGCCGCTTCAGCTGCTCGGCGCGCTGCTGCCGGTCGTACTGCAGCCGGCGTTCGACCGAGAACCGGTCGTCCGTCCGTTCGACGAACACGCCGACCAGCATGTCCAGCCACTGGCCGATCTTGCGGAAGAGGAACAACGCCACACCTCCTTGGAAGTCCGAAGTCCCGGGTCCGGGGTCCGAGGTCGAGCCCGGGGGAAGCGGTCGCTCGCTACGCGCTGGCTAACGGGAGGTCCCAGGTCCCAGGTCGGGCGAGAACCGGCCTCCGTGTAGAGCTACACCCGCAGCGCCCCGCAGCTTACGGTCGAGGTCGAGTGTAACAGGATGGCCGGCTCCCGATTGCCGCCTCCGCCCGGCCCCTCCGCCTTCGGACTCAGGCCCTCGGACGTGGGACTTCGGACCTGGGACTTCGGACTTCTTTCCTACCCCGTCAGCTCCCACGCCCGGAAGACCTCGGCCACGCTCCAGGCGCGGGCGACGCACCCCCCCGGAGCGTGCGGCGGGTCGCCGTCGAAGACCTCGCTCACGGTGCCCCAGGCGGCCTCGGCGAAGACGTGGTCGCGCAGGGGCGCCAGCAGGCGCCGCGCGGCCCGCCGGTCGCCGTCCACCAGCAGGCGGGCGTCCACCAGGGGGCCGAGCAGCCAGGGCCAGGCCGAGCCCTGGTGGTGGGCGCCGTCCCGGCTCTCCGGGTCGCCGCCGCAGCGGCCCCGGTAGCGGGGGTCGTCCCGGTCGAGCGTGCGCAGCCCGCGGGGCGTCCACAGCCGGCGCTCGACCACCTCCACCACCGCCTGGCGCTGCGCCGGGGTCAGCGGGCAGTCCGGCAGGGCGGCGGCGATGATCTGGTTCGGGCGCAGGCTGCCGTCGTTGCCGCCCGGTCCGTCGACCACGTCGTAGAGGTAGCCGCCGCTCTCGAACCAGAAGCGGGCGGCGAAGCCGTCGGCCGCCCGCCGGCGCATCTCGCCGTAGTAGGCGGCCTGGGGCGCCCGGGCGCTGCGCGCGCACCAGCCGGCCATCAAGCCGAGGGCGTGGTGCCACAGGGCGGCCACCTCAACCGGCTTCCCGGCCCGCGGCGTCACCAGCCAGTCCCCCACCCGAGCGTCCATCCAGGTGAGCTGCCCGCTCTCCACCCGCAGCAGCCCGTCGTGGGGATCGACCCGTATCCCGTGGCGGGTGCCCCAGATGTGCCAGTCCAGGATCTCGGACAGCACCGGCAGGAGCGAGTCGGCCAGCCCGCCTCCCAGCCGGGCGTCGATCGCCGCCACCGCCCGGAAGAACCACAGCGTGGCGTCCACCGTCGAGTAGTCCGCCTCGGTCAGGGGCGCCCCCGGGGAGGGCAGCCGGTCGGGCAGCATCCCCTTGTCCACGTAGCGGGCGAAGCCCCGCAGGATCTCCCCGGCCGCGGCCGCGTCCCCGGTGGCGGCGGCGAGCCCGGGGAGGGCCACCATCGTGTCCCGGCTCCGCTCCCCCAGCCAGTGGTAGCCGGCGATCACCGCCCCGGCGTCGGCCTCTCCCGGGGCCTGATCCGGGACCGGGCGGGCGACGATGAACTGCCGCGCGGCCCGGCGCAGTCCGGCCGGCAAGCGCGCCTCGTCCCCGCCGTGGTCGGGAGCGCCGGCCGGAGCGGGCGCTCCCCCGTCGCCCTCCGGATCGAGGCCGACGGTCAGGCGCAGCGATTCGCCCGGCAGCAGCTCGCACTCCACCGCGCCGATGCCGTACAGGTCCTCGACCGCGTCCAGGCCCCGCTCGCGCTCCCCGCGGTGCAGGAAGCGCCACCACCACCCGATCCGCCCTGCGGAATCGTCGTGCCGCCAGGCCCGCCCCGCCGGCGGCGTCACCAGCAGGTGGTAAGGGGTGGCCCCGGCGAAAGCCTGCACGGTCAGCCCGCCGGCGTGGCGCTCGACGCCGAAGCGCCAGTCCTCGCTGCCCACCGTCTGCTGGTGGAAATCCCGGTAGGTGCACAGGGGCAGCACGGCGAGGCGGGCCGGCCGCTCGCCGAGCAGGCGGTAGCCGATGTGGCTGGTGGAGCGCCCCCGGGTCATCCACACCCGCCGCTCCAGACGCGCCCCGCCGGCGGCGAAGCGCCAGGTTGGCACCTCCCCTTCCAGGTCGAATCCCTCGAGGAAGCGGTAGCCCTCGGGGTAGACGGTGCCGTCCTGGAACTCGCTGGTGGAGAGGGGGAAGGCCTCCCCCTCGACGGTGAGCCACTCCTCCAGCCGGGCGAGGAGGACGGTGCGCCCGAACGCCGGCGCCAGCGGCGCCACCAGCAGGCCGTGGTAGCGTCGCGTGTTGGGGCCGGTGACGGTGCCCGAGGCGTAGCCGCCCCGGCCGTCGGCGATCAGCCACTCCCGGCTGAGCGAGGTCGCGAAGGCCTCCGGCCGGCCGGCGACGAGCGGATGCGCCGCCGCCTTCGGCTCGCTACAGTCCTCCTCGCCGCTCGCTCCCATCCGGGACAGAACGGTAGCACACACCTGAGCCGGCCCCAAGAGATGGGCCCTAGCGGCGCCCGGTCGGACGCCTCCCGGGCCGCCGGGGCGGCGCGGGGCCCGGCCGGAGCCAGCAGGCAAGGAGCGCGAACGTCATGGTGGATGGGCTACACGTCGCCGTCGTCGGCTACGGGCAGATCGCCCGCAGCCACACCCGAATCCTGGCCGGTGAGGGGCACCACCTGGACTGGCTGATCGGCCGGGTGCCGGAGCGGACGGCGGCGTTCGCCGCCGAGCACGGCTACGCCCGGCACGGCACCAGCCTGGAAGAGGCCCTGCGGGACCCGGCCGTCGAGGCGGTGGTGCTCTGCACCCCGAGCGAGCAGCACGCGGCCCAGACGGCCGCCTGCCTGGCGGCGGGGAAGCACGTCCTGGTGGAGATCCCCCTGGCGATGAGCTACATCGAGGGGCGGGGGCTGGCCGAGACGGCGCGCCGCAAGGGCCTGACCTTGATGGTCGCCCACACCCACCGCTACGGCGGCGCGGTGCGCCGCGCCCGGGAGCGCATCGAATCGGGGCAGCTGACCCTGCTGAGCGCCACCGCCCGCTACATGTTCCTGCGCCGCGAGAACGTCGGCGCCAGCGGCTACGTGCGCTCCTGGACGGACAACCTCCTCTGGCACCACGGGCAGCACGCCACGGACCTCGTGCTGTGGCTGCTGGGCGTGGACGCGCCCGGCCAGGTGGAGGTCAACGCCCTCCTGGCGCCGCCCGACGCCCACCTGGGTATCCCCCTCGACCTGTCCCTGGTGATGCGCACGGCGAAGGGGCAGATCGGCACGGTGGCCATGTCCTACAACAGCCACGTCAGCGTCTACGACTACGTCCTGGTGGGGGCCGAAGACACCCTGCTCATCGAGCAGGGCGTCCTGCGCAACCGCGACGGGGTGCTCTACGACCCCAGGAGCGACGAATCCGACGAGCGCAACAGCGGCGTGCTGCAGGACCGGGAGTTCGTCGCCGCCGTGCGCGCGGGGCGCCCGACGGCGATCGACGCGAGCGCCGTCCTGCCCGCGCTCGAGGTGCTCCAGCGCGCCCAGGACGCCTACGACGCGGGCGCCGCCGGCGGCGCCCGCGGTGCCCCGCCGGCGGGGCGCTGAGCCTCGGCCCGGCTCAGGGATTCCCGGAGAAGGGGTTGCCCCCGGGGAGGTTGAACGGGTTCATCGAGGCGGGCAGG
>DATLLM010000391.1:0-11037 GCA_035537855.1 Chloroflexota bacterium
GTGCAGGAACCCATCCGCTACGGCACCCGGGATGATGAGGACGCCACCGGCGTCCCGGACTCGGCACCCCCGGAGGAGACCCCGCGCGAGCGCAAGGCGGAGACGAAGCAGAACGCCCTCACCGGGGCGGCGGCCGGGGCCGTGGCCGGCGCGGTCGTGGCCGGCCCGATCGGGGCCATCGCCGGTGGCGCCATCGGCGGCGCCGTCGGCGCGGCGAACACGGCGGACGAGGACGAGCCGGAGAGCACCGGCGAGATCACGGACGACGATCCGCGCCGGGTGAAGCGCACCTACTCGGGCAAGATCTACGAGGAGGGCTCGCTCGACGACGTGCGCCGCAAGGACGAGATCTAGGACCTCCCCCGGCGGACCCGTGTCCCACCGCCAGCGCTCTCCGCGTGCGGAAATCGCGCCGCGGGTCGCGCCCAGTTTGCACCTCCCCCGGCGGACCCGTGTCCCATCGGGAGGGCGCTCCGCGTGCGGAAATCGCTCTGATGGTCGTGCCCTCGTCGCACCTCCCCCGGCTGATCCGTGTCTGACCGGTAGGGCGTTCTGCCGGCTGCGCCGGGTCAGGCCCGCTTGCGGCCCAGATAGTCCCGGCCGACGGCGGACCGCAGGGCGGCCGGGACCTTGATCGCCCCGTCCTTCTGCTGGTAGTTCTCGATCACGGCGATCAGCATCCGGCCGAGGGCGCAGCCGGTGTCGTTGACGGTCGCGGCGAAGTGGACCGTGCCGTCTGCGTCGCGGTAGCGGATGTTCAGCCGCCGGGCCTGGTAGTCCGTGGTGTTGGTGTCGGTCATCACTTCCATGAACTCGCCCGAGCCGGGGAGCCACACCTCGGCGTCCCGCTGGCGGTGGGCGGCGAGGTAGCCGGCGTCGCCGCTCGACTTGTCCACCAGGCGGTAGGGCAGCTCGAGGGTCTGCAGCAGCCACTCGTTGTGGCCCCTGAACTCCTCATAGACGGATTCCGCCTGGTCGGGGGCGCAGACGGAGCACATCTCGATCTTGTCGAACTGGTGGACGCGCTTGATTCCGCGCACGTCCTTGCCCCACGAGCCCACCTCGGTCCGGAAGCAGGGGGTCGAGGCGAAGAGCCGCACGGGCAGCTCGTCCGCGTCCAGCGTACGGTCGATGAAGTAGCTGAAGTTGGACGGCTCGGACGAGCCGACCAGGAAGAGCGGATTCGGCTCCTCGACGTACTCCGTCTTGATCTCGTAGACCTGGTCGCGTCCCTCGGGGAAGTGGGACGTGCCGTAGAGCGAGCGCTCGCGCACCAGCAGCGGCGGCACGAGCGGCTCGAACCCGGACTCCAGCAGGTGGCCGATCAGCAGGCCCTGGACGGCCAGCTGCAGGCGGGCGATCTCCCCGAACAGGTAGGCGAAGCGCGAGCCGGAGACCTTGGCGCCCTGCGCGTTGTCGATCCCCAGCCGGGCGCCGAGGTCGGCGTGCGCCAGCGGGGCGAAGTCCGATTCGTCGGCGTGGGGCGCGCGCCGGGGCATGGCCGCGGCGGAGTGGTGACCTTTGCCCAGCAGCGCGCGGTCGAGGTAGCCCTCCCCGGGGATCCAGACGCACTCCTCGACGTTGTCCGCCTCGCCCGTCCCGACCGGCATATCCGGGTGCGGCCAGTTGGGGAACCAGTCCATGATGGCCTGCCAGGAGGAGGTAACGGCGGCGAGCTGCTCCTCCAGCTCGCGGGTGCGCGCCCGCAGCTCCTGACCCTGGCGGCGGGCGGCGTCCGGATCGTTCCGGCCCAGGGCGGCGAGCTGGCGCTTCTGGGCGTTGGCGCCGTCCAGCTCGCCCTGCAGGCTGCGCCGGCGCTCGTCCAGCTCGAGCCAGCGGTCGACGTCGGCGCGGGCGGGATCGACGCGGCGCAGCCGGATGGCCTCCCGCAACCGGTCGGGGTGAGCGCGAATCTGGCGGAGATCGAGCATGGAGCAATTCTATACCGCCCCCGGCGGTGTCACCCGGGGGCGGCCGCACCCTCGGGGCGAGGGCATCCTGCGCGGGCACAGCGTTCCGCCCCCGGGGGTGTCACCCGGGGGCGGCCGCGCCCTCGGGGCGACGGCATCCTGCGCGGGCACAGCGTTCCGCCCCCGGGGGTGTCACCCGGGGCGGCCGCCGCACGCCTTCCCGATGCGCGCGATCCTGGTCGTCGAGCGGACGCGCGGTCGATTAGCATCACCTGCCACCAGCACAGGAAGAGAGGCGGTCGTGAATCGAGAGGCGGTGCGGATCGCCGTCGCCGGGAGCGTCAACGTCGACCTGGTCTTCGCCGCCGCCCGGCGGCCTGGCCGGGGTGAGACCCTGCACGGGACGGACTTCCGCGTGTTCAGCGGGGGCAAGGGGGCGAACCAGGCGATCGCCGCCGCGCGCGCCGGGGGGCAGGTGAGTCTCATCGCCCGCACCGGCGCGGACGCGTTCGGCCAGACGGCCCGGGCGGCGCTCGAGGCGGAGGGGGTCGATCTGCGCTTCACCACCACCGATCCGGACTACGGCACCGGGGTCGCCGGGATCGTGGTCGAGCCGGACGGGGCGAACAGCATCGTCGTCGTGCCCCAGGCCAACGGGCGGCTGGACGCGGCGGACGTGCGCCGCGCCGCCCCGGCCCTGGGCGCTGCGGCCGTCCTCCTGCTGCAACTGGAGACTCCGCTCGCCGCCGCGCTCGAGGCCGCCCGGCTGGCGCGGCGGGGCGGCGCGCTGGTGGTGCTCAATCCGGCCCCGGCGCCGGCGGGCGGCCCCGATCTGCCGCCCGACCTGCGGGCCCTGCTCGCGGCCACCGACGTGCTCGTGCCGAACGAGACCGAGGCGGCGCAGCTGACCGGCATCGAGACGGACAGCCTGGACGGCGCGGCCGCCGCCGGACGGGCCCTGCTGGCCCGCGGGCCGCGGGCGGTGCTGCTCACGCTCGGCGCCCGCGGGGCCCTGCTGGTTGAGACGGGCGCCGCCGTCTCCGTCGCGCCGTTCGAGGTCCCTGTGCTGGACACCACGGCCGCCGGCGACGCGTTCTGCGGCGCCCTCGCCGTCGCCCTCGGCGAGGGCGGCTCACTCCTGTCCGCGGCGCGCCTGGCTGGCGCCGCCGGGGCCCTGGCGGTGACCGTCGCCGGGGCCGGTCCCTCGCTGCCCCGGCGGGCGGACATCGAGCGCCTGCTCGATGCTTGAGGCGGGGCCGAATCGGGGCCGCAACCGCGTCTCAACCTGCGCGCAACAGAAAGGCGGGGGGATTCTCGGTTCACTAGCAGGCGTCGGTACGCCTCGCGGGCGGCCGGGCGAGACGCCGTGGCGGGCCGGTTGCCGCCCCGGGTCGCGCGAGCAAGACGAGCGATCCGGCGGAGCGAGCGACACGGTGTTGACGTGAGCGGTGTGGTCGTCGGACAGCACCTCGACCCGGGCAGGCTGAGCCCTAGCGGCTCCTCTGGAGCCGAGCGCGGCCCGTCGCCTGACCCGGCGGAGCGCAGCCATCGCCCCGGTGGCCCCCAGGCCGGCGGCGGCGAGCCCCTGCCGCTCGGGCTCCAGGTGGGCGTCGGGGGGTTCCTGTGGCTGGTCGTCCTGGCCGCCGCCGCCCTGCTCGTCTACTGGGTGCGGGCCTGGCAGGGGCCGACCCCAACGAACTACTGGCAGATGGCCATGTTCGTTGGCCTGGCCGTCGCCGCCCAGCACTTCCCCCTCACCCTGTCACCCAGGTACAAGGTGGACGTCTCCATCGGCGTCTACTTCGCGTGCCTGCTGATCTTCGGCCCGCCGGCGACGATGATCCTGGTGGCCATCAGCCGGCTGCTCGGCTACGCCACGCTCAACCTGAGCCGGCGCCCGGCCGGGGCGCGGCCGGGGGTCGGCTGGCAGGAGCTGCTCTTCAACACCGCCCAGCTGATGCTGGCCACCGGCCTGGGCGGGCTGGTCTACACCAAGCTGGTCGCCGAGTGGGCGCCGGCGCCGCTGAACGTCCGCCAGAACCTGTGGGCCATCCCCGCGGTCACCGCCACCATCTACCTGGTCAACGGGGTGCTCGCGGCCATCATGGTGGGCTTGCAGCGGCGCCAGAATCCGGCCACCGTCTGGCTCTCCGTCTGGCGCCTCGACGCCCTCGAGTCCGCCGGCATCTTCCTGATCGGGCTCGTGGCCGCCATCACCTCCATCTACTACCCCTGGGCGCCTCTGATCATGGTCTTCCCCGCGGCCGGGATCTACCTCTCCCTGCGCCGCAATCTCACCCTGGTGGAGCAGGCCACGGCGGCGATGGAGGCCGAGCGCCGGCGCGCCGACCAGGCCGAGCACCTCGCCGCCACCCTGGCCCGGGTAGGGGCGGCCGCCGACCTCCAGGACGCCCTCGAGGCGCTGCTGCGCGGGGCGATCAACCTGCTGGACGGCGAGCACGGCGTGGCCCACGTCTTCGGCCCCCAATCCGGCGAGTACACCAGCGTCGAGCTGGTGGTGAATCAGGACGGCCGGCTGGAGAAGCGCCCGCCGCGAACGGGGCCGGCGCCGCTGGCCGGGGCGGAGGGGGGGCTCGCCGCCGATCCGGCCGACCCGGCGGACGCCCTCAGCGCGACGGAGTCGGTCCCCGGATCGGCGATCAGCGTCGCGGTCAAGGCCTCCGGCCGGCACATCGGCAGCATCCGGGTCACCCACCACGAGTCGGGGCTGTTCGGCGCGACCGACCTGGCCCTGGCCCGGGCCCTGGCCGCGCAGGCCGGCGCCGCCATCGAGCGGGCCCGGCTCGAAGCCGCCCGCCGGGAGGCCGTCGCCGCCCGCCAGGAGGCCCTGGTCGAGCTGGCCCGGCAGAGCGAGGAGCTGGCCAAGCGCGAGGCGGAGGCGGCCGCCCTGCTGGAAGTCGACCGGCTGAAGAACGAGTTCCTCTCCACCGTCTCCCACGAGCTGCGCACGCCGCTGACCGTGATCGACGGCTACTCGCAGTGGCTGGAGACGCAGGCCCACGCCATGGACACGGCGGCCGTGCAGGCCACCGCCGACCGGATTCACGCCGCCTCGGCCCAGCTCGTGCGGCTGATCCAGGACATCCTGGACTTCGCCCGGCTGCAGCGCGGGGAGGTGCTCGTCCAACCGGCCGAGCTCGACCTGACGCCGGTCCTGCTCGAGGTCAGCCAGGGCGTGCAGCGCCAGACCGGTGGCGACCGGGTGCAGTGGGACGTGCCCCCGGAGCTCCCCGCCCTGGCCGACTCGGCCCGGGTCATCCAGGTGGTCTCGAACCTGGTGGAGAACGCCATCAAGTACGCCCCCGAGGGGCCCATCGCCGTCCGGGCCTCGGTCTCCGGCCTGGCCGTGCGCATCGAGGTTCAGGATGCCGGCCCGGGCATTCCCCTGGCGGAGCAGCACCGGGTGTGGGAGAAGTTCTACCGCGCCCAGAAGGTCGTCGAGCTGAACCTGGCCAGGGGCACGGGCATCGGCCTGGCCGTGGTCAAGGCCCTGGTCGAGGCGCAGTCCGGGCGGGTCGGCCTGGTCAGCCGCCCGGGCGAGGGCGCCTGCTTCTGGTTCGAGGTCCCGTCGGCGCCGCCCGGGACGTGGGAGCCGCTGCCCGAGCAGCGGCTCCTGCCGGCCTCGCCCGCCGGCCCCGTCCGCTAGCCCGCCGGCCCCGTCCGCTAGCCGGCGCCGCCCGCGCGGGGAGAGGGGGCGCCCGGACTCAGGCCCGCACGATCCCCGCCGCCCGCTCCTCGGCGACGAAGCGGTCGCGCATCCGCAGCACGTTGGCCGGCACGTCCGCCGGCTCGCCCGGCCCGGCGGCGATGGGGAGCGAGTCGATGTACTCGATGGCGAACTTGCCCTCGTAGCCGGCCGCGTCGAGGCCCCGCACGAGCGCACCGAAATCGACCCGCCCGCTCCCGGCGGGCACCTGGAGGTGGGCCAGATCCTCGCCGGCGTCGCGCAGGTGGACGTGGCGGACGAAGGGGTAGACGGCGCTGTAGTCCGCCCCGGCGTTCGGCCCGGCGTGGTAGTGGCTGGCGTCCAGGGTCAGGCCCAGCCCGGGCGCTGCCCGGCAGAGGCGCACGGCCGCGTCCGGCAGCTCGGTGAGCTGATTCGTGTGGGTCTCCACGGTCAGGGTCACGCCCCGGGCGCTGGCGACGGCGAGGAGTGACCGCAGGCGGGCCGCTTCGTCCGCTTCGGGGGTGCCCCGGGGCGCCGCCGCGAGGGTGATCACGGGCACTCCGAGCGCCGCCGCCAGGTCGCAGACGGCGCTCAGGCGGCGCACCTGCTCCCCCGGGTCGGCGGTCCCCAGGCCGACGTTGCAGGCGGCCGTGCGCTTCATCTCCAGCCGGACGACCAGGTCCTTCAGGCGCTGCGCCTCGCGCCGCCCGGCGGCCGCCCCGCCGTCCGCCAGGGCCGACGGGTTGAGGTGGGCCCAGCCCTCGTGCAGGGCCAGGTCGGCCTGCCCGAAGTCCAGACCGGCGATCGCGGCGTAGGCGTCTTCGAGCGGCGCTTTCGACCACCCGAGGGTGGAGACGACGACGTGATTCGGCATTCCGGCATGGTACCGTCCCAACCGTGCCGCCACACAGGTCCGCGCAACCCCGAGCCGGTGGTGGGCACGCCGTATCCGCATCGGGGTCGGGAGAATCCGCCGGCGGCGACGGCCGCGGCGGCTGGAGGTAACGAGCATCGTGAGCGGCAACCCTTCGGGGGAGGTGGAGCGCCTCGAGTCCTGGCAGCTCCCCGCCTACCTGAGCGCACTGCGCAGCCAGGGCGTCGCCGAGGTGACCTGGAATCGGGAGACGATCGGCCTGGACGTGGCCGGCGAGCGGGCCGCGCGGGTCAGCCCGACGGCCACCGTCGTGGTGGACGGAGCGACGATCTACGTCGCCGAGCCGGACCACTCGGCGGACGAGGCCCCGCCCCCGGGCGTCGTCCCTATCCAGATCGGGCCACGCCGGGGCGTCCGGTGAAGACGTTCGGCCGCACCCTGCTGCTGCAAGACGACGCCCAGAAGATCGCCCTCTACAAGCGCCACCACCAGACCGTCTGGCCGGAGGTGCTGGCGGCGCTGCGCCGTACCGGGATCGTGGACATGAAGATCTTCCTCATCGGCCGGCGGATGTTCATGGTCGCGACCACGACCGACGACTACGACGCCGTCCGCGCCGGCGAGGCCTACCTCGGCGAGCCGCGGGTGCAGGATTGGGAGGCGCTGATGCGCACCCTCCAGGAGCCGGCGCCGGAGGCCTGCCCGGGGGAGTGGTGGGCGGAGATGGAGCTGGTCTTCGACATGGAGTGGCCGCAGCACCGTAGCTAGCGTGCCGCCGCGACCGGGCCGGCGGCCCCGAGCAGGTGACGGCGACGCGGGACCCGTCTCGGGGTCGGGACGGCGTGCGGCCGCGACCGGGCCGGCGGCCCCGGGTGGGGGACGGCGACGCGGGACCCGCCTCGGGGTCGGGCGAAGAACCCGGCTCAGACGGCTGACGCCACCGCCTGCCCGGCCAGGCTGCGGCCGACCACGGGGGCGAGCCGCGCCAGCTGCGCCATCAGGGTGGCGAAGCGCTCCGGCCGGAGCGACTGCTTCCCGTCCGAGAGGGCGTGGGGCGGGTCGGGGTGCACCTCGACGATCAGGCCGTCGGCCCCCGCGGACACGCCCGCGAGGGCCACCGCCGGGACGTACTCCGAATCGCCCGTGGCGTGGCTGGGGTCGACCACCACCGGCAGGTGCGTCTGGCGCTTGAGCACCGGGATGGCGTTGATGTCCGTCGTGTAGCGGGTGCTGTCCTCGAAGGTGATGATCCCCCGCTCGCAGAGCATCACCTGGTGGTTGCCTCCGGCCAGGATGTACTCGGCGGCGAGCCGGAAGTCGGAGACCCTGGCGCCGGGACCGCGCTTGAGCAGCACCGGATGGCGCCGCTCGCCGACGGAGCGCAGCAGGGCGAAGTTCTGCATGTTGCGCGCGCCGATCTGGAGCACGTCCGCGAAGCGGCAGACGTCGTCCAGGTCGCGCGGGTCGAGCACCTCGGTCACCACGGGGAGGCCGGTCGCCGCCCGGGCGGCGGCGAGCAGCTCCAGCCCCTCGACGCCGAGCCCCTGGAAGCTGTGCGGCGAGCTGCGGGGCTTGAAGGCGCCGCCGCGCAGCACCGCCGCCCCGGCGGCGGCCACGTCCCGGGCCACGCCGACGATCTGCGCCTCGTTCTCAACCGAGCACGGCCCGGCCATCACCACCAGGGAGTCGCCCCCGACCGTCACCGGCCGGGCGTCCGGCTGCAACCCGAGCGTGAAGGTCGTCGGCTCCGGATGGGAGTGGCGCGAGGCCAGCTTGTACGGCTCGGAGATGAGCTGCACCCGCTCGACGCCGTCCATGGTGGCGAAGACGTCCGCCAGCTGGACCTTGTCCGTGTCCACCTCGCCGAGGACGGCCACCACTTTCCGCTCGACGCCGGGATTGACGAACGGCCGGAACCCGCTGGCCTCGACCCGCCCGATGACCTGGACGAGCTGCTCGTCCGTCGCGCCCTGCCGCATCACGATGATCATGGCTACCCGCCGCCGCTCGGGCTGGTGCTGCTGCTCCCGCCGCCGTCGCCGCCGCCGGGGTCCCCGCCGTCCCCCCCGGCGCCGACCGCCGGCGCCTTCGGCGTCTCCAGCCCGGCGAGGACGCCGTCCACCACCGGGCGCAGGGCCCGGGTGGCGTAGATGGCCTTCTCCGTGCCGGCCCACATGGGGCGCAGGTAGAACGTCTGCAGCGAGTCGATCTGCCCCCAGGCCTCGTGCAATGGCCGGGTGGCGGTCGTCTGCTGGGTCGCCTGGATCGCGGCCGCTTTGTTCATCCCCCCGGCGCCGGTGAGGAAGACCGGCTCGGTCCCCCGCTCGATCGGCCCGGAGACCCCTTCCCGCAGGGAGAGGGCGTCACCCTCCGGCCCGGCCAGGAAGCGCAGTAGCTCCCAGGAGCGGTCGAGGTCGACCGGGTTGGCGGAGACCGAGAGGTAGCCCCACTCGGCGTAGGTCGCCGACTTCTTGTTGCCCGGCAGGGGGTAGACGTCCCACTGGAAGTTGTTGTACACGCGCTGCGAGACCAGCGGGATGGAGTGCTGATACCAGGGCCACATGGCCACGTTGCCGTTGTCGAAGTTGAAGTTGTTGCCGCCGGGGTTCTGCTGCTCGTTCGGCGCCACCTGATGGCGCCAGATGAGGTCGGCCGTCCACTGGAGGGCCTCCTGCACCTCGGGAGCGTCGTAGAAGGAGCGGGACATCTCTCGGTTGAACTCCTGCCCGCCGTTCTGGCGGATCAGGGCCGCCCAGAGGGGCCGGCCGGTGACCAGGGTGCCGAACTGGCGGACGCCGCCGGCGAAGGCGCGCTGGGTCAGGGCGGTGGCTTTCTCCAGGAAGTGGGCCCACGTCCAGCTGGGGCTGCCCCACTCCGCCGGGGGCAGGCTGAGCCCCTGGAAGAGGGACTTGTTCACGTACAGCACCAGCTGCCGGGACTGGTAGGGGACGCCGAAGAGCTTACCCCGGTACGAGCTCGCCTCCAGGTACGGCGCGGGGAACTGCTGCAAGAAGGCGCGGTTGTTCGACCCCTGCAGGCGACCGAGGTGGTAGAGCGCGTTGCCCTTGATCAGGGTCAGGGCCTGCGCGCCGTCGTAAGCGACCACGTCCGGCATCTGCCCGACCGACGCCAGGGCCATCAGCTTGTCGTGGTAGCGGTCCTGGCGCTCGGTCATGATCTTGACCGTGACGTCCTCCCGTTCGGCGGTGAAGGGCGCGATCTGCTGCGCCAGCACCTGCTCCGGGGGGACAGGCGTCGCCTGCGCGCCGGGGCCCTGCACCGGCCCGCCGATGCGCGTGCGCGGATTGAGTCCGGGGCCCGCCGTCCACTGCGCCGGCAGCTGCGGGCCCCAGGAGTACCAGCTGATCTCCACCGGGACCTTGCTGATCTGCCGGCCGCAGCCGGTGGCGGCCGCGGTCAGGGCGGCCGCCAGGGCGCCGCCGGCGCCGAGCACCGCCCGCCGCGTCCGGCCGCCGGCCGCATCCGCCGCGCCCTTCACACCGGTCACCCCGCAGGAACCACTGCGGCCATTCTACCGCCAAAGCGAGAACGGCGGGCCGCTCCCCCAGGATCGGGGAGCGGCCCGCCGTTCGCGGACTGTGCGGTTCGGCGGGAAACGGACGCCGGCCGGACGGTGGTGGCCGGCGCCGCCTCAGGCGGTGACCCGGCGACCGCTGACCAGGCGAAGCAGGGCGATGAAGATCACCGCGCCGATGAACGCGATCAGGATGCTGACCGGGTTGAAGCCGGTGACCCCTACCCCGAAGAGCAGCGACGAGAGCCAGCCACCGAGGAAGGCGCCGATGACGCCGACGACCATATCGCCGACGAGGCCGTAGCCGCCCTTCATCACGAAGCCGGCGAGCCAGCCGGAGACCAGACCGAGCAGCAGGAAGATCAGCAGAGACGTGAGATCCATGATATTCAGGTTCCTCCGTGCCCCACTGCAATGCAATCGGCGTGCCATGCGTCGGCGGCGCCCGGGCGGTGTCCGGGCGCCGCCCGGGGCAAGCGGGGCAAGCGGGACGGTCAGAAGAGCGGTAGGGGGACGGCGACGGCCCCGATCTCCGGGCCGTCCGCGCGGGCGCCCTGCGCCGCGAGCCACCGCCGCAGGGCGGCGTCGATGCCGTCGAGCCAGTCCTCCGCCGTCTCGGCGCGCAGGGCGGCCTCGATCCAGGACCGAAGCAGGCGGTGCAGGCGGGCCGGCTCGAAGGCCGGCGCCCCCGGCGCCTCGCTGCCGTAGGGCCGCAGGGCGGCCACGAGCTGGCGCAGGGTGAGCGGGATGGCGTTGATCTGCTGGCGCTCGATCACCCGGTACTTCAGCGCCACCAGAAAGTCGGTGACCGTGTCCGGGTGCAGCCTGGGGGCGAGAAAGAGCCCGTAGACCGGGATGGACGTCCCCGCGGCCGGATCGCTCGCCCGGCGCTGGGCGTCGAGCAGGTGGCGGGTCACCGGGCGGGCCTCGGCCTGACGCTGGTCGGCGCCGGTGCGCAGGGTCACCTCGACGACCAGGCGGAAGTCGCCGTAGTCCACCTCCAGGTCCGGCTGGTTGCCGGCCGCGGTGT
>DATLLM010000392.1:0-5444 GCA_035537855.1 Chloroflexota bacterium
GTACACGGCGCCGCGTCGCTCTCCCCCGGCGGCCCCCGGCGGTGGGCGCACCTGTCAGCGGCCTGACCGCGCCCCGCCCTCGGCCTGTCAGCGCCATCGGGGGCATGCTCTCGGTGTCCCCCGGGCGGTCGCCCGGTCGCCCAGGCCGCGCGCACTGCCGGCACGCCATTTCCGCCCCGAGGAGCGTCCCCGTGTACCCATCAGCCGTCCGCGTCCGCCGCTGGGCCGTGATCCTGGCCGCCCTGCTCTCCGGGGCGCTGGTCTTCGTCTCCATGCTCGTCGACCCCGTGCCCGACGCCAGCGGCGAGGCGCTCATCGCCGGCTACGCCGCCCACCCCCTGCGGCAGGGCGTGCACACCACCCTGATCCACTACGGCTACGCCCTGTTCGCCCCGGTGGCCTTCTCCCTGGTCGGGCTGGTGCGCGGGCGGGGGGCCTGGCTGGCCAACGGGGCCGGGCTCTGCGCCGTGCTCGGCCTGACCACGCTGCCCGGTCTGGTGCTGATCGACTACCACGACGTGGCGACGGCGAACGTCGCCGGTCTGTCGGTGGCCGCCGCCGCCTCGGATGCGGTCGGCACGCTCCCGGGGTTCCTGCCCCTGCTCCTGCCGGCCCTGGTCAGCTCGGCGCTCTCCCTGCCGCTCGCCGCGCTGGCCGGCTGGCGGGCGCGCCTGCTGCCCCTGTGGGCGCCCCTGGCCCTGACCGCCGCCGTGGTGGCGATGCCCCTGCTGCCCGGGCGGATCGGCTTCGGCCCGCTCGCCCTGGCCACCGCCGGGCTGGCCTACGCCCTGTGGCGTATTCCCCTGCGGCGCTGGTTCGGGGAGCCGGAGGTCGCCCCGCTGCGCCCGGCCGCCGCCGGTGAGGCCCCGGCAGCGGACGCTCAGGCGGCGCCGTCGTCCGGACTGGGCAGCTTGCCCCGGTGGGCGCGCCAGGCGTCGTAGAAGGTGCCCTCGCGGCCGTCTTCGAGGGCCACCACGTTGTACGGCAGCATCACCTGATCCAGGGTGACCAGGCCCGAATCGATGATCGTCAGCTGCGCCTCGAGCCAGTCCTTGACGATCCGCCAGCCCACCCGCGAGGCCTGCCCGACGGTGACCAGCCCGCGGCGCACCATCCCGTCCTGCCACTGGCGCTCGAGCAGGGCGTAGACGGCGGCCGTGTTGGCCGGCAGGCGGTAGGGGGTCTCCCCGAACGGCAGGACGATGACGAACGTGACCGCGGTCGGCTGGCGATGCTCGTCGTACTCGACGCTGATCCGCCGGGCGCCGCTGCGCACCAGCATGCGATGGATGTCGACCAGCGTCTTCTCGACGTCGACCGTCGTGTCGTAATTGAGCATGGCCATCGCTCCGTCACCCTCCTCCGCGCCTGCTCCGCTCGCGCGGCGCGCTCGGGCCGGTCGCCGGCCTGCTGCAGCACCGGGGGGTGACGGACCGCCGGACGCTGCCCGACACCCGGACCATAATAGTTGAAGTTCGACAGTTGCGGTACCAGCGGACCGTACTCCCAGATGAGATCGGGGGGCGAACGGGGCCCCGGCCGGGGCCGGCCGGCGGTCGGCGTCGGGTCAGCGTCGCAGGGCCTCGTCCAGGACCGGCTGGGCCAGCTTCTGGGCCTCGTTCAAGCCGTCCTTGACGCTGGTGGTGCCGGCCCAGATGGCCTGCAGCTGCTCGTTGATCGGCCCCTTCGAGTAGGTGAAGCGGGGGAAGTTGGGGTCCGGAATGTAGTTCGGCAGGGCCTCGTAGAACGGCCAGAACTCGGCGTCCTTCTTCGCCTCAGCCTGGAAGTCCGGGGCCTCCACGATGTGCCGGTAGGACGGCGGGACGCCGCCGTCGCGGTCGAAGATCAGGCCGGAGTCCACCCGGGCGGCCCACAGCCCGGCCAGCAGCCGGGCCTGCACCTTGCGGTCGTCCTTGTCCTTGAAGGCGGCGAACCCGTAGGCGGTGCCGTGGGAGACGTTCGTCCGGGAGGTGTTCTTCGGTCCGAGGGGGTAGAAGCAGGTGCCGAAGTCCACGCCCGGGCGCAGGCCCTGCGGCAGCCAGCGCCGCACGCGGTTGGGCACGGCGAGCTGGAAGACCACTTTCGCCTCCGGCAGCAGCTCGGCGTAGCCCCCACTGGGAGAGCCGTCGTGCGCCTTCTGCAGTCCGGCCTTGACCAGGCTCAGCTCCCACTCGGCGCTCTGTAGGCTCTCGGGGCTGTTGAGCTGGTACTTCGTCCCGTCCTTGCTCAGGATGGTCGCCCCGTTGTTGAGCAGGAACATCCCCCAGTACTCGTAGGCCCAGGAGCTGTTGTAGCCGTGGATGCCCTCAGCCGGCCGGGCGGCCGCCTTGAGGTAGTCCGCGAACGCGTCCCAGCCCCACGTCCGCGGCGGCGGCGCCAGTCCGACCCGGCGCAGGGCCTCCGGCTGGTAGTACATCAGGAAGAAGCTGTTGTGGCTGGGAACGGCGAACAGCTTCCCCTTCCAGGTGAGGGCGTTGGCGATGTTGGGGTAGATGCCGGGGCGCGCCCGCTTCCACTCGGCGTTGCCCTTCAGCTGGGCGTCCACGTCCACCGTCGCGCCCTGGATGAACAGGTCCGCCAGGTGGAAGTTGTAGGTGTTGACCAGCTCGGGCGGCGTGCCCGCGGCCATCGCCGCCGTGATCTTGTCCATGTTGACCGGGCTGGCGCCGCCGGCCAGCACCGGCTCCACCTTGATGCCGTAGGGATTCTGGGTGCTGAAGTTCTCCATGACCTTCAGCCGGGCGATCTCTTCGGGGTGGTTCGGCGCCCAGGAGGCCCAGTACTCCACTCGGGTTCCGGTCAGGTCCTGGACGCTCCCGCCGGGCTGCGTCTCCGCGGGCTGCTGGCCACAGGCCGCCGTCGCGCCGGCCGCCGCGGTCAGCGTGCCGAGGGTGGTTCGTCGCGTGAAGCGCGCAGCCATCGTGCCTCCGGGCACGTCACCCGGGGGACGGACCGCGCGCGGGTGCCGGCCGCCCCCGCAGCGGCATGCCCGGCGCGGTGCGATGTCCCGGAGCGTCCCGGGCCACCTTACTCCAAGCCGCCGGCGGTGGCTACCCGGAGCCGGTCGCGGCGCCGGCGGCGTCGCAGGCGGCCGCCCGCGCCAGCAGCACGTCGCGCTCGCGCGCGTTGCGGGTCAGCGCGGCCGCCCGCTCGAACTCGGCCCGCGCCTCGACCTCGCGCCCCAGCTTCGCCAGCAGGTCGGCCCGGACGCTGTGCAGCAGGTGGTAGGTCTGCATCGCCGGCTCGTGCCGCAGGCCGTCGACGGCGACCAGGGCGACCTCGGGGCCGTAGGCCATGCCCAGGGCGACCGCCCGGTTCAGCTCGACGACGGGCGACGGCATGGCCCGGCCGAGGGCGTCGTAGAGGGCGGCGATGCGGGCCCAGTCCGTCGCCTGCGCCGTACGCGCCCGGGCGTGGCAGGCGGCGATCGCCGCCTGGAGGGCGTACGGGCCCCCGGCGCCGCCGATGGCGGTGGCGCGGTCCAGGGCGTCCAGCCCGCGCCGGATCAGCAGACGGTCCCAGCGGGCCCGGTCCTGGTCGAGCAGCAGCACCGGCGCGCCGTCCGGGCCGAGGCGGGCGCGCAGGCGCGAGGCCTGGAGCTCCATCAGGGCCAGCAGACCCAGCACCTCCGACTCCTCCGGGGCGAGGGCGGCCAGGATGCGCCCCAGCCGCAGCGCCTCCTCGCAGAGCGCCGGGCGCGTCAGCTGCTCGCCCGCGGTGGCGGCGTAGCCCTCGTTGAAGATGAGGTAGATCACTTCGAGCACGGACGCCAGCCGGGCCGCCCGGTCGGCCCCGCCCGGCACCTCGAACGGAACCCCCGCGGCGCCGAGCGTCCGCTTGGCGCGCACGATGCGCTGGGCGATCGTCGGCTCGGGCGCCAGGAACGCGCGGGCGATCTCCTCCGTGGTCAGCCCGCCGAGCAGGCGCAGGGTGAGAGCCACCCGGGCCTCAGTGGAGAGCACCGGGTGGCAGGCGATGAAGATCAGGCGCAGCAGGTCGTCGCCGAGGTCGTCCGGTTCGTCTTCGAGTACGGCGTCCAGCTCGTCCCCGGCCAGGTCCTGGCGCACCTCCAGATCGCGACCGAGGAGGGCCTGCTTGTGCGCCAGGCGCTGGTTGCGCCGGATGCGGTCGATCGCCCGGTGCTTCGCCGTCGCCATCAGCCAGGCGCCGGGGCGCTGCGGGATGCCCTCCTCCGGCCACTGCTCGAGCGCGGCGACGAGCGCATCCTGGGCCAGCTCCTCGGCCAGGCCGACGTCGCGCACGATTCGGGTCAGCGCGGCGATCAGGCGAGCCGACTCGATCCGCCAGACCGCCTCGATGGCCCGGTGCGTCTCGCCCGCCGTCACCGGGGGACGGACGCCCCGGAGGGCCGCAGAGGGGGCGGCGTCAAGCCGCTCCCTGCCCTGAGATCTGCTCGCGCAGACGATCCTCCTGAGCGCGCAGCTCGGGCGTCATCGCCTCGCCGAAGTCCTCGGACTCGAAGACCTGACGCAGCTCGATCTCGGACTCCACGCCCTCCTCGTTGGGACAGCGCCGGGCCCACTCCACCGCCTCCTCCATCGACTTCACCTGCCAGAGCCAGAATCCGGCGATCAGCTCCTTGGTCTCGGCGAAGGGGCCGTCGACCACCGTGCGCTTCGACCCCGAGAACAGGACGCGCTTGGCCCGGGAGCTCGGGTGCAGCCCTTCGCCGGCGAGCATCACGCCGGCCTTGACCAGCTCCTCGTTGTAGGCGCCCATCGCGGTCAGCTGCTCGGTGCTGGGCATCTCGCCGGCTTCGGATTCCGGATTCGCCTTGATTATGACCATAACGCGCATCCGCGTATCTCCTTCGTCGCTGTTTCGTCTGCGGTGAGAGGAGCGCGCGGCGCCCCCGGGGCGTCCCACCGGGCCCGCTTCCGCTCGCCACCCTCTACTCTGGCGTCGAACGGAAGGGGGCAGAATCGACACCAATCGGCCGGCCGATTCGTAGAACGGAAGAGCGCCCCGCCCCGCGCCCCCCGCCGGAGGCGGGAGGGGATCGCTACCATCCCGCCGGTGGCGCGACGCCCGGCGCCGATCGGGGGAGAATGAACGAAGAGAAGACCATCCGTCCGGCGGGCCGGACGGGGCACACCCTGCTCGTGTCCCTCGGGGGCTGGACGCTGTCGGTCGCCGTGCTCGTCGCCGAGATCGGGCTCGCCGCCTGGATCGCCAGCACGATCGGGCCGCGGTCGATCGCGCTGGCGGTCCTCTTGATGCTCGCCACCGCCGCGGGCGCCGTCGCCATCTGCATCTGGCTGGTGGTGGCGGTCACCCGCCGGCTGGGGCGGCAAACGAAGCGCCCGCCGGCGGGCGGGGCCGCCGGCTGATCGGAAGCGCGCCCCCGGCGTCCGGCCCGCGGAGGCCGGTTCGGGGGGGTTGTTATGCTGCTCGCCCGTGAGCGGGGGGGCGCCGGCGGCGCC
>DATLLM010000393.1:0-6973 GCA_035537855.1 Chloroflexota bacterium
GCCGACGCCGACCGCCACGGCGACGGCGACCGCAACGCCCACCCCGACCGCGACCGCAACGCCCAGCCCGACGGCGACCGCGACCGCCACCGGCAGTCCGACCGTGACCCCGACGCGGACGCCGGTGCCGTCCGTCACGCCGACGACGGCCTGGTCGAACCCCGTCGGGGCGAGCGCGCCGCCGCCCGGCCCGGGCGCCTCGCCAACCCCCACGCCGCTCGGACCGACCGTGGGGGCGACGGTGCTGCCGGTGCCGAACGCCGCCGGCTGGCGCCTGTCCGAGTCCAGCGTCACCTGGGCGGTGACCGCCCCGGCCGGGATCGCCTCCAGCAGCGGCTGCGGTCCCTACTCCCAGACGTCTGACACTCCGGGGACGACCGTGACCTGCAGCGTGACCGACGCCCTCGGCCGCACGGCTGTGGGGACGGCCGTGGTGCGCCAGGACCTGCATCCGCCGACGACGGCGTACACCATCTGCCCCCAGCCCCTGCCGACCGGCTGGATCGGCTACAGCGACTGGCAGAACGAGTGCGCGCCGTTGCTCCCGACGCCGACGGTCGACTTCAACACGCCGACGGTACAGCCGACCGTCGGGCCGGGCACGCCGACGCCCCCTCCGCCGGCGCCGACGGCCACGCCGGCCCCGACCTTCCAGCCCAAGGTGCTGATCACGTTGCAGTCGACGGACGCCGCCTCGGGCGTGCAGAGCCTGGACTACAGCGCGACCGGCGCCTCCGCCGTGCCGCCGTCCTCCGCACCAGGCCCGGTGGCATTGGCGACGGTGGTGCTCTTCCCCGGCACCTGGAACGGGGAGGGCTGGACCGCCGATCAAGGGACGAGCACCCTGACGTTCGGCGCGACCGACGCCGTCGGACACGTCGAGACCCCGCAAACGCTCGACGTGCGGCTCGACCTCTTCGGGCCGAGCGTGGAGGCCAGCAATCTGACCCTGGTCGACGTCCCCAACCCTGACGGCTCGGGCACGACGGTGCCGGCGTGGGAGTTCTCGCTCACCGCGTCGGACGAGCTGAGCGGGGTCGGATCCTCCTTCGACGTGCGCGTGACGGAAGACTTCGCAAATTTCGTCACCCCCACCCTGGTAGGGTGCACGCTGGTGCTCGATCCCGATTCGCCCAACCCCGACCTGATCTGTACCTACCGCTACATCTTCCTGCAGCCGGTACCCCTGATCGTCGACGCCTCCGTCTCCGACCGGGCGAACAACCTCGGGGGCTTCTTCGGGGCGATCTTCTTCGGCGAGACGGCCGGATTCGCCGCGCCGCAGGCGCTGCGCAGCGCCCCAACGGCAACCCCCACTCCGGCCGGAACGCCGCCGCCGGCGGCGAGCGGCACCCCGGGCACGGCGACGCCCGGCGCCACGACGAGCGCGACTCCGGCGGGGACGGCGACGACGACGGCGACGACGACGGCCACCGCGACGGCCACGCCGACGACGACGGCCACGGCGACCGCAACGGCCAGCCCGACCGAGACGCCGACGGCGACCGCCAGCGCAACGGCGACCGCAACGGCGACCGCAACGGCGTCGACCACGCCGACGGTCACCGCGACGCCGACCGAGCCACCGACGGCGACGCCGACGCCGAGTCCGGTGCCGGCGATCACGCCAACGCCCCCCGCCGCGCCGGGGCCGACGCCGCCGGCGGCGGCCACCGCCCCCCCGGCGGCGCCGCTGGCGCCGCCCACCCTTCCGGTCTTGCCCTGAGCGGCGCCCGGCCGACGGTCAGCCGATCGGGCCCTGGATCTGCTCCTCGCGCCGCCCGGCCTCGTACTCGGCGCGCTGCCGGGCGTGGTACGCGGGGACCGGGACATCCCACCAGCCGACCTTGTTCGTCCCGGCCGCCGGGAAGTCGCGCGCCACCATCACCTCGACCAGCGCCGGGCCGCCGCCGGCGAGCGCGCGGCGAACGGTGGGGGCGACCTCGTCCGGGCGCTCGACGCGCACGCCGGGGATGCCGAACTCGCGGGCGATGTTGGCGAAGTGGGGCGAGTAGGGCTCGCCTTTGCGCTGGAAGTCGACCGCCGCCGTGCGGCCGAAGGCGGCGAGCTGTCCGCCCTTGATCGAGCCGAAGCCGAAGTTGTTGAAGACGACGAACAGCACCGGCAGGTCCTCCATCGCCGCCACGGCCAGCTCCTGCATCGTCTGCAGGAAGTCGCCGTCCCCGGCGACGGCGACCACCTGGCGGTCCGGCCGGGCCAGCTTGGCCCCGATCGCCGCCGGGACGGTGAAGCCCATCGAAGAGAATCCGCCGCTGGTCAGGTGGGTGCGCGGCTCGTAGACGGGGAACTCCTGGCGGATGATGGCCTGGACGATGCCGGCCCCGGTGACCACGATGGCCCCCCGGTCGAGCGCCGAGCGCAGCTCACGCGTCGCCCGGGCCTGGGTCATGGGCAGGGCGTCGCTGTCCCGGCGCCCGGCGCAAAGGGCGTCCCACTCGCCTTTCAGGGTCTGGATGCGATCGAAGTAGGCGCCGTCGCGGCCGGCGCCCGCCGGGCCGACGTCGCGCACGGCGTCGAGCAGGTCGTCGAGCGCGGCCCGGGCGTCGGCCACGAGGCCGATCTCCACCGGGTAGTTCTTGCCGATCTCGCGCGCCTCGACGTCGATCTGGATCAGCGCGGTCGGCGGGATGGCGAAGGTCACCCCCTTGCGGTAGGAGGAGGCCGACCAGTCCGTGAAGCGGCAGCCGACGGCCAGGACGACGTCCGCTTCGGCGGCGAGCGTGTTGCCGCTCGAAGAGGCGGTGTCGCCGATGCTCCAGCCGTTGAGGGCGTGGTCCTCGGGGATGGCGCCCTTCCCCATCCAGGTGGTGACCACGGGAGCGCCGAGGTGCTCGGCCAGGGCCTGGAGCTGCGGCGCCGCTTCGGCCAGGATGACGCCACCGCCGGCGACGATCACGGGGCGCCGGGCCGCCATCAGACGCCGGGCGGCGCGGGCGGTGGCCTGGGCGTCCGGGCGGGGGCGGCCGCTGGGCAGAAAGGCCTCGGGGCCCGGCACGGCGACGGCCGCGGCGTCGGCCTGGACGTCCATCGGCAGATCGAGGTGCACCGGCCCCGGCCGGCCGGTGACCATCTGACTCCAGGCCCGCTGGAGGACGAACGGCAGTTGCTCAACCCGCGACGGCTGCCAGGTCTGCTTGGTCACCGGCTCGAGGACCCGGGGGAAGTTGGCCCACTGCACCCGCTCGATCTCCTGCAGCACGGTGTGCCCCCGCATGTAGGTGTGGGGGCTGCCGGTGAGGAGCAGCAGGGCCTGGGAGTCCACGTAGGCGGTGGCGACGCCGATCACCGTGTTGGTCGCCCCCGGACCGATAGAGGTGAACGCCGCCATCGGCCGGCCGGAGGCCCGGTAGTAGCCGTCCGCCAAGTGCGCCGCGGACTGCTCGTGAATCACCTGGATCACCTTCAGGCGCTCCCGGTAGTCCTGGAACGCGTCGAGCACCGTCCAGATCCCGTGGCCGGGAATCCCGGCCACGTAGGGCACGCCCGCCTGCACCAGGAACTCGGCGATGATCTGCCCGCCGCTGCGGCTGGGGTGGGTTCCGGTCGCGGTCATCGTGCATCCTCTCCCATCAGGGTGCGGAGGTGGGCCAGGCTCAGGCCGGCGTTGCGGCGCGGGTCTTGCGCCGGCCAGGGGGCGCCCAGCCGGACGTCCTGCTCCAGGACGACCCAGCCGCCGTAGCCGGCGTCGTCCAGCGCGGCGAGCAGGCCCCGGAAGTCCACCTCGCCGTCCCCCAGGGGGGCGAAGACGCCCTGCCCGACCGCCGTGGCGTAGTCCGTGCCCGCCGCCCGCGCGCGGCGCAGCACGTCCCGCCGCACGTCCTTGGCGTGGACGTGCCAGATCCGGCCGGCGTAGCGCCGGCAGACCGCGACCGGGTCGGCGCCGCCGTAGACCAGGTGCCCGGTGTCCAGGCAGAGCCCGGCGGCGTCCGCTGGCGTCGCGCCGAGCAGGGCGTCGACCTCCGCCGCCGTCTCGACGTACGTGCCGGCGTGGGGGTGGAAGGCGACGCGCACGCCGAGCGGGGCGCAGTCCCGGGCGAGCTCGGCCAGCCGCTCCCCGATGCGCGGCCAGGCGCCGGCCGGGAGGCCGTCCGCCGCCGTCACCCGCCCGGCGACCGCCCGCCGGTGGGCGTCGCCGGCGTCGGCGGCCACCAGCGTCGGGCACTCCAGCTCGCCGAGCAGCCGGGCCAGGGCCAGCGCCTGCCGCAGCCCCTCCCCGACCGCCGCCGGGTCGCGCAGGGGCAGCGGACAGAAGGCCCCGACGAGGGCCAGCTCCCTCCGGGCGAGCTCCCGGCGCAGGACGTCCGGGCGGGCCGGGAGGAACCCCGCCGGGCCCAGCTCCGTCCCCCCGAACCCGGCGGCGCTCATCTCGTCCAGGACGGCCTCCCAGGGAGGCACGTCCCCCCAGCCGGGCAGCTCGCAGACGCCCCAGGTGATCGGGGCCGCGGCGAGCCGCGGACGACGCCCCCGGCCCGCGGCGGCCCGCCCGGCGGCCAGATCCCCCAGCACCATCCGGCCATTGTACGCGCGCCGCCCGCCGGTGGCGCCGGGGTCCCCCCGTCCCGCTACGCCGCCGGCGGGGCGGGCAGCAGGCGCAGCCCGAAGCGGGCCTCGAAGCGGGGAACGAGCCGGTCCACCACCTCGTCGAGCGCCACCGGGCGACCGATCAGGCGGGCGATGGAGGTGACCCCGTAGCCGTGCAGCCCGCAGGGGACGATGGGCGCGAACCAGTCCAGGTCGGGATCGACGTTCAGGGCGAAGCCGTGGTAGCTGACCCACCCCCGCGCCACCTTGATCCCGATGGCGGCCACTTTCTCGTCGCCGACCCACACCCCGGGGCGCCCCGCGGCGCGCGTCGCCGGCAGGCCGTAGCCGGCGAGCAGGTCGATCAGCAGCCCTTCGAGGGCCTCGACGTAGGCGTGCAGGTCGCGCCGCAGGCGGCGCAGATCGAGGATCGGGTACCCGGTGAGCTGTCCCGGACCGTGCCAGGTGACGTCGCCCCCGCGGTCGATCCAGCAGACCTCGGCGCCGCGGGCGCGCAGGGTGTCCTCCCCGGCGCCCAGGTGGGCCGGATCGGTGCGCGGCCCCATGGTGTACACCGGGCGGTGCTCGACGAGCGCGAGCACCTCCGGCGCCGCGCCGCCGGCGACGGCACCGGCCCGGGCGCGCTGCCACTCCCAGACGGCGCCGTACGGCTGCCCGGCCAGCCGGCGCAGCTCGATCGCGCCCGGCAGCGGTGGCGCCGCCGGTGGTTCGGCCGCCGTCGCCACGGCGCCTCCCTCGCCCGGTTCCGTCCCCGGCTCCCCGCAGCTACCCGGCGGCGGACACCGCCGCCTGCTCGTGGGCGTGGTACGAGCTGCGCACCAGGGGGCCGGCCTCGACGTGGGCGAAGCCGAGCTGCAGGCCGATCGCCTTCAGCTCGGCGAACTCGTGCGGCGGGACGAAGCGCTCCACCGCCAGGTGGGTCAGACTCGGGCGCAGGTACTGGCCCAGGGTGAGGATGTCCACCCCGTTCGCCCGCAGGTCGCGCATGGTCTGCACCACCTCGTGCTGCGCCTCGCCGACCCCCAGCATCATCCCGCTCTTGGTGCGCATGCCGGGATCGAGCTCTTTGGTGCGCCGCAGGACCCACAGGGAGCGCTCGTAGCGGGCCTTCGCCCGCACCTTGCGCTGCAGGCGCTCCACCGTCTCCACGTTGTGGTTCAGGATCTCCGGCCCGGCCGCCACGATCGCGGCGAGCCCCTCGTCCGAGCCCTGCAGGTCAGGGATCAGCACCTCGACGCTGCACGCGGGGACGTCCCGCCGGATGGCCCTGATGGTGTCGGCGAAGACGCAGGCCCCGCCGTCCGCCAGATCATCCCGCGCCACGGAGGTGATGACCACGTGGCGCAGCCGCAGGTGGCTCACCGCCTGCGCCACTCGATCCGGCTCCTCCAGGTCGAGCTCCGTCGGGCGCCCCGTCTCCACCGCGCAGAAGCGGCACGCCCGGGTGCAGATCCGGCCCAGGATGAGGAAGGTGGCGGTGCGATTCTCCCAGCACTCGTAGATGTTGGGGCAGCGCGCTTCCTCGCAGATGGTGTGCAGGGAGAGGTCCTGGTTGAGGGCCTTGAGGTCGGTGAAGTTGGGGCCGAGGGTGGCCTTCACCTTGAGCCAGTCCGGCTTCTTCTCGAAGGGGATCTCGCTCGGGCGCCGGTGGAGGCGGATGGATTCGGTGGGGATGAAGGTCTCCGCCATCTCACTGCGGATGATAGCAGGGGCCCGGACGCTCGGCCGGACGCTCAGTAGAGCGAGTCGCCGGGCGCCATCGACTCGAGGCGGGCCCGCAGGGCCTGCAGGAAGCGCCCCACCGGCAGGCCGTCGCAGATGCGGTGGTCGAAGCTCAGGCAGAGGTTGAGCACGGGGTGGACGGCGATGGCGTCGCCGGGGAGCACGACCACCTGGCGGCGCACGGCCTCCATGGTCAGGATCGCCGCCTGGGGCTGGTTGATGATGGGCATGGAGAGCACGGACCCGAGGGCGCCGGTGTTGTTCAGGGTGAAGGTGCCGCCCTGGACGTCCTCCGGACCGAGCCTCCCCGCCCGGGCGCGCCCGACCAGCGCGTGCAGCCCCCGGGCCATCCCGGCGACGCTCAGGGCGTCCGCGTCGCGCAGGACGGGGACGACGAGCCCGTCTTCGAGGGCCACGGCGACGCCGAGGTGGATGCGCCGCTTGAGGACGACCTGCCCGTCGCGCCAGGTGCTGTTCAGGATGGGGAACTGGCGCAGGCTCTCGACGACCGCTTTGGCGACGAAGGGCACGAACGTCAGGTCGAAGCCCTCGCGCTCGCGGAAGGCGCCCCGGGCGGCGTCGCGCCAGCGGACGAGTCCGTCGACGTCCGCCTCGACGTAGGTCCAGGCGTGCGGGGCGGTGGTCACGCTGCGCACCATGTGCTCGGCGATGGCCCGGCGCATCGGGG